>JARRKE010000005.1 GCA_037388465.1 Gammaproteobacteria bacterium | reverse complement strand
CGCATCGGTGTGTTCACGCTGGTGATGATCACCACCGCGTTGTTCATGACCCTGCGCAACATGCCCATGATGGCGGAGACCGGTCTGCAGATGGTGTTCTTCAACATCGTCACGGTCTTCGCCTTCCTGGTGCCGATCGCGCTGGTGTCCGCCGAGCTGGCCACGGCCTGGCCGCGCAACGGCGTTTACCACTGGGTGCAGGAGGCCTTCGGCACGCACTGGGGATTCACCGCGGTGTGGCTGCAGTGGATCCAGAGCATTTTCGGCATCACCTCCATCCTGTCCTATGCCGCGGCGTCGTTCGCCTACGTGATCGATCCGCGGCTGGGCGGTTCGCGGTATTTCATCGTGGCCGTGATCGTCGCGGTGTACTGGACGGCGACGTTCGCGAACCTGCGCGGCACGCGCTTTTCCGGTTTTATCAGCAGCGTCTGCCTGATCAGCGGCGTGCTGCTGCCCACCGCACTGCTGATCGGCTTCGCGCTGGTGTACGTGCTGCAGGGGCATCCCGTGCATCTCGACCTGTCGATGCGCTGGGACAACTGGCTGCCCACTCAACACCCGACCCAGAGCCTGATCCTGTTTCTGAGCTTCATCTTCGGCGTGGTGGGCATCGAGGTGTCCGCTTCGCACGCGCGCGAGGTGCGCGACGTGCAACGCAACTATCCCATCGCCGTGTTCAGCGCCGCGATCCTCGGCTTCACGCTCACCCTGCTGGGCGGTCTGGCGGTGGCGGTGGTGCTGCCGGCGTCGCGTATCGATCTGGTATCCGGCGCGGTGGAGAGTTTTTCCGCTTTTTTGAGCGTGTTTCACCTGCAATGGGCATTGCCGTTGCTGGCTTTCCTGGTCGCCTTCGGCGCGGCGGGGCAGGTGAGTACCTGGGTGGTCGGCCCCATCAAGGGGCTGTGGGCGGCGGGCTGCGACGGCAACCTGCCTGTCGCCCTGCAACGCACCAACGCGCAGGGCGTGCCACGCAATCTGCTGTTCGTACAGGCGGGGCTGATCAGCCTCATTGCCTGCGCGTTCCTGGTCATTCCCTCGGTGGACACCGCATTCCTCCTGCTGACCTCGGCGGCGGTGATTCTCTATTGTGCGATGTATCTCATGCTGTTCGCGGCCGCGATCCGCCTGCGCTACAGCGAGGCGGATACGCCGCGCCCGTACCGTGTGCCCGGCGGGCGGGTGTGGGGCCTGTGGCTGGTGGCGGGGACGGGCTTCGCGACGACGCTCGCCTGCCTGTTCATCGGCCTGTTGCCGCCAGGCGATGGGATCCCAGACCGTGTCTATGCGCCGGTCATGCTCGCCACCCTGGCTGCGATGCTGGCGTTGCCGCTGCTGGTCTACCGTTGGCGCCGTTCCGCCTGGGTGCAGGTTGCGGGTAACGAAATCGATTAGGATGATCGTTACCGGAAGCATGTCCGCAATCCCGGATACCAAGATATAAATAAGAGGGGGAGCGTATGGTTTTTATCGTCGCAAACTTCACCTTGGCCGGCGTGCTGTTCGTGATCGGTATCCTGACCTTGAAAAAGGTCAGCCACGTCGGTGAGCTGGCGTTTGCCAGCCTGCCGTTGCTGTTCGGCCTGCATCAATTCACTCAGGGCTTTGTCTGGTTGGGCCTGTACCACGCCGTCGGCCCGCAAACCCTGCATGTCGCTTCCACGCTGTTCGTTTTTTATGCGCAGGCGGTTTTGCCGTTTCTGGTACCGCTCGCCATCTGGCTGCTGGAACCGCGCGGGGTGAGAAGGCAGCTGATCGGGGTGTTGTTGCTGCTCGGCGGCCTGCTGGCGGTGTATGTGGCCTGGGGGCTGATTCAGCAGCCGACGCAGGTGTTCATCAGGAACTACTCGCTGGTTTACTCCAACCCGACCACCAGCCGTTTGTGGGTCGCGTTCATCTACATTCTGACGACCTGCGGCGCGCTCATCCTGAGCCGCAGCGTCGCCATTCAATTGTTCGGCTGGTTGAACCTTTTCGGGTTGCTGGCGGTATATGTAATTGCGCAGTACTCGTTTACGGCCCTCTGGTGTCTGTATGCCGCGCTGGTGAGCGCCATTCTGTATCTGCATTTCATCGAGCGGCGCATCGCTTTTCTCCGTGCGCTCAAGCAGACGCAGGCGCGTCTCGGAAGCGAACTGGAGGAGGGGCTGGAAAAGGAGCTGGAAAAACTGATTCGGTTGTTTCCCAGGCTGCGCAGATTTTTCGTTAACCTGGTCTGATACGCCATACCGATATCCCGGGAGTGAACCATGGTCAAAAAGGTCGTGCGTCTCGACGCACTGGAAGAAGAACAAGCTCAGCTCGCACCCACCTACGGCAGCCGCGTGATGCGCGAGCCGGTGCCCAAGTACGCCCTGCCGGAACAGGAGATGCCGGCCTCCGCCGCCTATCAGCTGATTCACGACGAGCTCATGCTGGACGGCAACGCGCGGCTCAATCTGGCGACCTTCGTGACCACCTGGATGGAACCGGAGGCGGAGGCCCTCATGGCCGAGACCTTCGACAAGAACATGATCGACAAGGACGAGTATCCGCAGACCGCCGAAATCGAGGAGCGCTGCGTGAACATGGTCGCGCGCCTGTTCAACGCGCCGGACACCGGCCGCGCGGTAGGCGTGTCCGCCATCGGTTCCAGCGAGGCGGTGATGCTGGCGGGCATGGCGATGAAATGGAACTGGCGCAAGCGCCGCGAGGCCGCCGGCCAGGCGGCGGACAAACCGAACCTGATCCTGGGCAGCAACGTTCAGGTGGTGTGGGAGAAGTTCTGCCGCTACTGGGAGATCGAGCCGCGCTACATCCCGATGGCGGAAGGGCGCTACGTCATCACCCCGGAGGAGGTGCTGGCGCGCATCGACGAGAACACCATCGGCGTGGTCGCCATCCTCGGCACCACCTTCACCGGCGAATTCGAACCCGTGCAGGCGATTCACGACGCCGTGGTCCAGCACAACGAACAGCACGGGCTGGACGTGCCGCTGCACGTGGATGCCGCCAGCGGCGGCTTCGTCGCGCCGTTCATTCATCCGGACCTGCTGTGGGATTTCCGCCTGCCGCAGGTGCGCTCGATCAACGTGTCGGGACACAAGTACGGTATGGTGTATCCGGGCGTGGGCTGGGTGGTGTGGCGCGATCAGCAGGACCTGCCGGAAGAGCTGGTCTTTCACGTCAATTATCTGGGCGGCGACATGCCGACCTTTACGCTGAATTTCTCGCGCCCCGGCAACCAGGTCATCGGCCAGTATTACAACTTCCTGCGCCTGGGCCACGAGGGCTACCGGCGCATCATGGAAACCCTGCGCGACAACGCCATGTACCTGTCGGGGCGCATCGCGGAGATGGGGCCCTTCGAACTGCTGAGCGACGGTAGTTCCATCCCGGTGTTCGCGTTCCGGCTCAAGTCCGCGGCGGACTACTCGGTGTTCGACCTGTCCGCCAAGCTGCGCGAGCGGGGCTGGCAGGTGCCCGCGTACACCATGCCGCCGGGCGCGGAACAGATCGCGGTGCTGCGCGTGGTGGTGCGCGAGGGTTTTTCGCGCGACATGGCCGAGATGCTGCTCGGCGACATCGCCAAGGCGATCGACGAACTCGGCAGCAATCCGCCCAGCAAACCGCATTCGCCGGAACCGCAGTTTCATCACTGAACAGGCCGTGAACCTCCTGCGTGCCAATCTGTTCGGCACCACGGTTCCAACATTATGGATTCTGGTGCTGATGGTTTCGGTAGGGCCTTTCGGGGATACCGAATACACACCGTCGCTGCCGCGGATTGCAGGTGAACTGGGGGTCAGTTACGGCGCGGCCCAGCAGAGTATGACGGTGTATCTGTTCGGGTATGCGCTGGTGCAGTTGGTTTATGGTCCGCTGTCGGACCGGTTCGGGCGCAAGCCCCTGATGTTGGCAGGCGCATTGCTGTTTGTGTGCGGTTCGCTGGTCTGTTTTGTCAGCTATTCCCTCGAGGCTTTGTTGCTGGGGCGTTTCGTGCAGGGGGTGGGGGCTTGTGCAGGCGCCGTGCTGACCTCCGCCGCGGTACGCGACAGTTTCCCGCCTGCGCATATCGAACAGGTGTATTCACGCATCAATGCGGCATTCGCGTTGGCGCCCGCCATCGGTCCCGTGGTCGGTGCCTTTGTCGACGACCATTTCGGCTGGCACGCAAATATGCTGGTGTTGCTGGTCATGTCCGCGCTGTTGTTGGTGTGTGTGCTGCTGTTTCTGCCCGAAACCCATACCGCGGACCGGCGGCGTTCGTTGCGCCTGCGCCGGATTGCACTGGGCTACCGCAGTCTGTTCACTCACCGCCTGTTCCTGCCGTTTATTGTCATCAACGGTTTGGTCATCGGGGTGGTATATGCCTGCCTGACCGAGGCGCCCGCGCTGGTGATCAATGTGCTGGGCCTGAAACCACGCTGGTTTGCCGTGGTGGCGGGCGGTATTTTCGTGGCCTTCGTAAGCGGTTCGATCTTGAGCAACTATCTGGAGCGTCACATGCCGGCGCGGAAAATCGTGGTGCTGGGCCTGTTTGTGATGCTGGCCGGCTCGGTGATATTGGGTATGTTGGGGCTGTCCGGGGTGTCCGATCTGGCCAGCACCCTGGGACCCATCATGCTGGTATTCCTTGGCATCGCCCTGGTGGTGCCGAACGCGGTGGGTGCCGCGATGCGCCCGTTCAGCCGGCTCGCGGGTTCCGCCTCGGCCATGATCGGCTTTACCCAGATGGGGATTGCCAGCGCCGCCAATGCCGGCGTGAGCCTGATTCCCTTGGGTCCGTTGTATGCCATGCCCTTGATGTTCGGTTTGCTGGCGTTGCTGGGGTTGGCGGTTTACCGACTGGGCATCAGGGGCAGGGAGGATCACCGCAGGCGGACCGCAGCGCTTGGGGGATAAGCGTCGGATGCACTTTTCCGACATTCTGGTAGGGTAAAAAAAGCACGCAGGCCGTGCACCGTGTGATAACAAATACGACAGGGGATGCGAATGACCGACACCGACTGGCGCCTGGGCATCGACCTGGGCGGTACCAAAATCGAGATCATCGCCCTGGATCATCAGGGACAGGAACATTTGCGCCGCCGCGTTGATACGCCGCAGAACGACTACCGCGGCACGCTGCAGGCGGTGGTCGACCTGATCCACGGGGTCGAGGCGGAGCTGGGCGCGCAGGGCACGGTCGGGCTCGGCACCCCGGGTGCGATCTCGCCGCCCACCGGCCTGCTCAAGAATTCCAATTCGGTGTGCCTCAACGGCCATCCCTTCAAGACTGATCTGGAGGCCTTGTTCGGGCGCGAGGTGCGCATGGCGAACGACGCCAACTGCTTTGCGCTGTCCGAGGCGGTGGATGGAGCCGCGGCCGGCGCGGAGGTGGTGTTCGGCGTCATCGTGGGGACCGGCACGGGTGCCGGCGTGGTGGTACGCGGTCGCGTGCTGACCGGCCCGAACGCCATCGCCGGTGAATGGGGGCACAATCCGCTGCCCTGGCCGCGCGATGATGAGCGTCCGGGACCGCCGTGCTATTGCGGCCTGCACGGCTGCATCGAGACCTTTTTGTCCGGCACGGGCATGGCGCGCGACCACCGCGAGGTGACCGGCCAGGATCTGGGTTCGCCCGAGATCGTCGCGCGTGCGGAGGCTGGTGACAGCGATTGCGTCGCCACGCTGGAACGTTACGAAGACCGCATGGCGCGCGGGCTGGCGCACATTATCAATATCCTGGACCCGGACGTGATCGTGCTCGGCGGCGGCATGTCGAATATCCAGCGCCTGTACGACAACGTCCCGCGCCTGTGGGATCAGTACGTGTTTTCCGATCAGGTGCTCAACCGTCTGGTGCCGCCGATGCACGGCGATTCGAGCGGGGTGCGCGGCGCCGCCTGGTTGTGGAACGACCATAACGCCTGATGCGCCTGAGCCGAACGATCCGGTAGCCGGATTGTCTATGGCGTTGCGGACCGGCGTGGGTTCGGTCGGCGTATCGCCTTCATTTCATTCCCCGCCGCACGACCGGCAATGGCCGGCGGCGGGCACCGTTCGAGTTCATGAATCAACAACGCGCGTGGTTACCCTGGGCCGCCCTGGCCCTGCTGTGCATGATCTGGGGTTACAACTGGGTCATCATGAAATTCGCCCTGCATGACGCCGGGCCGTTCGAGTTCGCCGCGCTGCGTTCGGTGCTGGGCGCGTTGTTGCTGTTCTCGCTGCTGGTGCTGTTTCGCCGCCCGTTCAGGCCGCGCGGCGTGTTCAGCGTATTCGTGCTGGGGGTGCTGCAGACCAGCGGCTTCGTCGGCCTGGTGACCTGGGCGCTGGTCAGCGGCGGGGCGGGCAAGACGGCGGTGCTCGCCTACACCATGCCGTTGTGGTTGCTGCTGCTCGGCTGGCCCCTGCTCGGCGAACGGGTGCAGGGCTGGAACTGGCTGGCCATTATCCTTGCCGCCACCGGACTGGTGTTCATCCTGCAGCCCTGGCGGTTTCACGCTCATGTATTCAGTACCGTGCTGGCCATACTCGCCGGCCTGGCCTGGGCGCTGTCCTCGATCTGGGCCAAGCGCATGCGCGGGCGACTGCCGGTGGATCTGCTGCAGCTGAGCGCCTGGCAGATGCTGCTGGGTTCGATTCCGCTGGTGATCGCCGCGTTCACCGTCAGGGAGCCCGCGATCCATTGGACGCCGCTGTTCGTCGGGGCGCTGGCCTACAACGCGGCGCTTGCGACCGCACTCGCCTGGCTGCTGTGGCTGTTCATCCTGCGCCACCTGCCGGCGGGGCAGGCGGGCATGAGCATGCTGGCGGTGCCCATGATCGGCCTGCTCTCGGCCTGGCTGCAGCTGGGCGAACATCCCGGTCCCTGGGAGCAGGCCGGCATCGTTTCCATCCTGCTCGGCCTCGCCCTGCTGAGCTTTCTGCAAGTCCGCAAGGCGCCGCGCCGGGTGCCCGAGGCGGTACGCGAATAAGCGTGACCGCGCTCAGGTGTGGATGACGTATCTGCCCTGAAAGCGCACGGCCGGACCGTCGGCGCCGCCGATCTCAGCGTTCAGGGATATCCGCGCCATGCCCTTTTTGCGGAACAGGCGGACGAATTTTTCGAACCCGGCCTCGGATTCGATGCGGGCCGTGGCGACGATGTCCTGCGTCACCGGCTGCAGGTACCGGATGTCGCTTTCCTGAATCACGATGTGCGCGGCGAGCCCCAGTTCGTGAAGCCGGCTGTGGATCAGCGACCAGCCCGCCAGCACCGCCACCGAATACAGGCTGCCGCCGAACGCCGTGGCCTTGTGGTTGAGGTTGTTTTCCAGCGGCGCGGTCAGCGTCACCGCGTCGTGCGTGACGTCGGTCACCTTGATGCCGATCGCCCGCGTGAGGGGGATTTCATGGTGCAGCGTGTGCTGCAGGGCTTGCATGCGGTCCGTCATGCGGTTTACTCCGGAATCCACCAGTCGAGCAGCGGCGCCGGCGCCTCGTCGGTGTCCAGCCGTTTTTCCATTTCGGCGACGGCCGCCGCGATGCAGGCATCGATCTGCCAGGGCGGGTTGACGATCACCATGCCCGAGCCGTTCAGTCCCAGCGGGGTGTCGGGCGGGGCGATATAAAACTCGCTGCGCAGTACGTTGCGCAGGCCGCTTTTTTTCAGGTCATCCAGCAGGCGCTGCGCGGGGTTGCCGGCAAGGACGGGATACCAGACGGCGTAGATGCCGCCGGGCCAGCGTTTGTGCGCTTCGCGCACGGCGGGGACCACCGCGCCGTAGTCAGCCTTAACCTCGTAGGGCGGGTCGATCAGCACCAGGCCGCGCTTTTCCTGCGGGGGTACCAGGGCGGGAAGGCCTTCGAAACCGTCGCGGCGATGGACGGCCACCCGCTTGTCGTTGCGGAAGTTCTGCCTGAGGGCGGCGTGATCGGCCGGGTGCAGCTCCATGAGCACCATGCGGTCCGCCGCGCGCAGGAAATGCCGGGCGATGCCCGGCGAGCCGGGGTAATAATGCAGGCTGCCGTCGGGATTGAGCGCGCGCACCGCATCGAGGTAGCCGCCCAGGCTCTCCGCCCCGGTGATCGGCCAGAGGCGTTCGATGCCGCCGTGGAATTCGCCGGTTTTTTGCGCGGCCTGTTCCGTCAGGTCGTATACGCCGGCGCCGGCATGGGTGTCGTAGCAGCAAAAGGGTTTGGGCTTCGCGCGCAGCGATTGCAGCAGCAAAGCGAGAATCACGTGCTTGTGCACATCGGCAAAATTGCCGGCATGAAAGGCGTGGCGGTAACTCAGCATGAATCGGCTTTTAAAGTGGTTGACGCATCATGCCTGTCTATCGCTGTTCTGCTAGACTGGCCACATAAGTAAACCATGCCGATACACGCTACGACCATGAATACTCGAATCCTGACCCTGATCGTCGTTATTCTCGGTGCCGCATTGTTCCGCCTGGTGCCGCATCCGCCCAATGTCACCCCCATCGCTGCCATCGCCCTGTTCTCCGGCGCCTATCTCGCCGATCGCCGCCTGTCGCTGGTCGTACCCCTGCTGGCCATGCTGCTGAGCGATCTGTTCCTGGGCTTTTATTCCGGCATGGCGCTCACCTATCTGGCGTTCGCGCTCAGCGTGGTGCTGGGCTGGAGCCTGCACAGCCGGCGCGCCCGTCCGCTGCCGGTGCTGGGTGCCGCGGTGGGCAGCTCGCTGATCTTCTATCTGCTGACCAATTTCGGCAGTTGGGCCACCACCGGTCTGTATCCGCACGACCCCGCCGGCCTGCTGGCCGCCTACGTGGCGGGACTGCCCTTTTACCGCAACAGCCTGGCCGGCGATCTGCTGTTCACCGGGCTGCTGTTCTGGGGCTTCCATCTCGCAGAGCGCCGGATTCCCTCCCTGCGGGAACACGTGCACGGCTGATTCTTACCTTTCATTGCGTAAGGTCAAAAAATACGTATGCTTGGCAAGCTGAGTCTGCTTGACAAACTCATACGGCTGTCTTAATAACTAGATAGTAGTTTTACCTACCCTTAACCGGAGATTAGAGATGAGTGAGAAAAAGCTCGCGATTATTGCTACCAAAGGAACGCTGGACTGGGCCTATCCCCCCTTCATCCTTGCTTCCACCGCCGCCGCCCTCGGCTATCAGGTGGAGGTGTTCTTCACCTTCTACGGTCTGCAGCTGCTGAAGAAGAAGCTGGACCTCCAGGTCACCTCGCTGGGCAACCCGGGCATGCCGATGCCCATGCCGATGCCGGTGATGCTGCAGGCGCTGCCCGGTATGCAGAGCATGATGACCGTGATGATGAAGAAGAAGATGAAGTCCAAGGGCGTTGCCAGCCTGGAGGACCTGCGTGAATTGTGCCTGGAGGCCGAGGTACGCATGGTGGCCTGCCAGATGACGGTGGACCTGTTTGAGATGCCCACCTCCGATTTCATCGAAGGTATCGAGTACGGCGGCGCCGCGACTTTCTTCGAATTCGCCGGCGAGTCCGATATCTGCCTGTTTATCTGATTACAAAAAGCGGTTGGGCGGCTTTTGCCGCCCGCCGCATGATCTGCCCGATCCGGCAGTAATTAGGGGACTATCGGGATGGAAACACGCGGAGAACAAAATCGTCAGCGTATTCTGCGCGCCGCAGCTGACCTGTTTTATCATCAGGGCTATAACGCCACCTCGTTTACGGATATCGCCCAGGCGGCCGATATACCGCGCGGTAATTTCTACTACTACTTCAAGACCAAGGACGAAATTCTCGAAAGCGTCATCGAGATGCGCCTGGAATGGGTGCGCGAGCAGCTTAAGGAATGGACCGCCAGGCATACGGATCCGCGCGAACGCATGTGCGAACTGCCCGGCATGCTGCTGGACGAGGCGGACAACGTCGTCCGCTACGGCTGCCCGCTGGGTACGCTCAACGCCGAACTGGGCAAGACGCACCATATCCTGCAAAGCGCCGCCTCCCGGCTGTTCAGCGACATCGCCGACTGGCTCACCGGGCAGTTTCATGAACTGGGCTACAACAACGAATCGCGGCATACGGCCCTGCACGTGCTGTCACGAATCCAGGGTGCGACCGTGATTGCCAATGCCTGCACCGACCGTGGTTTTCTGTTTCGGGAAATGCACGACATCCAGGATTGGATTCGCAAGCAATCCTGGAACACCAGGCAGTGAGCGCCCAGCCCGCCGACGATTACATGGCCATCTACCACGGCCAGTTCCGTGGGGTGTTGCGCTGGCCTCAGCTGGATGACCTCTGGGCACGGATCCGTTCCGCACCGGAGGGATGGTACATTTATGCGGTGGGCGAACCGCCGCCCGATTCGAAGTCCTCTTCCGAGCAGCTGCTGCACTTCATCGACGAGGTCGACCAACTGCTGCGCGCCGAGCACAAAGAGGATTATTGCGGCATCGTCTACGTGGACGATCGCGAGCAACCGGCCTTCGTGAAAATCTACGACCCCAATAATCTCGGTGTGTCATGCGGATCCAGCGAGTTTCCGCCCTATCCGGGCTGGATCCTGTCGCGCATTCCGCCCGTGGATCTGCCGACCGCCTTTCCGCCGCCCAATAACCGCCGCCGCTGGTGGCAGAGGTTGCTGGCGCACTGATCCATAAGCCCGCTTGAGGCCTTGACCGTTTCATTTGCAGTAGCGGATGCTGCGCACACTATCGTGCAACGCTCGGCTTGCCCTGAACGGGGCGGACCCACCCTGCTGTGTATCATCAACAGGGAAACCACTCACCATGACTTCACCGCATCGTATCGTCATCGTCGGCGCTGGCGCTGCCGGCCTGGAACTCGCAACCCGTCTTGGCAACCGTTTGGGCCGGCGTAAGCGCGCGGAAATCACCGTCATCGACCAGCAGAGCACGCACCTCTGGAAACCGCTGCTGCATGAGGTCGCCGCCGGCACGCTGGACCCCGCCGAACACGCCATCAATCAGCTCGCCCACGCCCGCCACCACCATATGCGCTTTCGCATCGGGCGCTTGGAGACACTGGATCGGGAACGCAGGCAGGTGTGGCTCGCGGCCACGCACAACGATAAAGGCGAGGAAATCATCCCCCGGCGCAGCTTCGCCTACGACACGCTGGTGATCGCCGTGGGCAGCGTGTCCAACGATTTCGGCACGCCCGGTGTGGCCGAGCATTGCTGGTTTCTCGACAGCCTGCCGGAGGCCGAACGTTTCCAGCAGCGATTGCTCGAAACCCTACTGCGGGCCGGTACGCACAAGCCCGGCGAGGCGGGCGGCGATCCCCTGCAGGTCGCCATCGTCGGCGGCGGTGCCACCGGCGTCGAACTCGCGGCGCAGCTGCACGAGGTCGCGCGACAGGTCGTTCAGTACGGTTTCGACGAGCTCGATCCCGAGCACCGCCTGCACCTGACGTTGCTCGAGGCCAGCCCGCGTATCCTGGCGGCCCTGCCCGAACATCTGAGCCGGGATGCCACCGCCGAACTGGAGTCTTTAGGGGTGCGCGTCCGGGCCAATAGCCGCGTCGTCGAGGTCACGCAGGACGGCATCCGCACCGCCGACGGCGAATTCCTGCCCGCCGCGGTCAAGGTGTGGGCCGCCGGCATTCGCGCACCGGAATGCCTGGATCATCTCGACGGTCTGGAGACCAATCCCCGTCATCAGCTCGTGGTGGGCCGCGACCTGCTCACCACCCGCGATCCGAACATCTTCGCCATCGGGGACTGCGCCGACTGCACGCTCGACGATGCCGGGAACAAGGTGCCGCCGCGCGCCCAGGCCGCCCATCAGCAGGCGCATTTCGTCGCGCGTGCCATCCAGCGGCGCCTGCGCGGGCGCACCCAAATCGGTGAATACGTGTATCGCGACTACGGCTCGCTGGTCACCTTAGGCCATTACAGTACCGTCGGCAGTCTCATGGGCTCGCTGCTGGGCAGCGTGCGTGTATCCGGCCTGATCGCGCGCATGGTGTATCTGTCGCTGTACAAGATGCATCAGATCGCACTGCACGGCTGGATGCGCACCGGCGCGCTGACCTTGGCGCGTCTGTTGCGGCGCAGCGTCAATCCGCAGATCAAGCTGCATTGAGGTCAGTCCGGGCGGACCTCGAGTCCGCTCAGCAGCCCGGCCTCTATCCAGCCCTTGAGCAGGCCGGCCGCATGCATCGGCGCCTGTTCCTCATCTACCCAGTCGCACAGTCCCGCGCACAGGTCGCCGAAACCGGTGCCGTCAGACAGGGCATCGAGCGCCCAGGCCGCATCCTCCGCAAGCGTGTCATAGCGCACGCCCAGGTCGTGCCGCCAGATCAGCCAGGGTGTGGTTTCGTCCTCGAGGCGGGGAGGGCAGTATGCGTCCGCTTCGTCCAGGGATCGCCACAGCTCGGGTGTATTGGAATACAGATCCAACCGGCGCAGGGCGGGGTGCGGGGTAAAGCGCAGTGCGCCCCAGTCTTCGGGTGTCACCGCGGCCAGATCCTGAATGCCGAGCAGTGGGGCATCGGGCGCATCGAAGGCATCGCCCTGCGCCCACTCGAAGGCAGCGAGTTCCGCCAGCCAGGGTTCGGAGCGGGTCTGCTCGACGTGCCGCAGCCAGTCCGGGAGGTGCCGGCCGAACCAGCGCACCGAATAATGCCGGGACGGATGGGTATGGATGTAGGCCTGCGCCAGTTCGGCGAAGCGGTCTTCCCCGAGCAATTTTTTCAACCGCGGATAGTCGTTGCCCAGGACCTCCAGCAGGCGCAGCACATAGGCCTCGCCGTAGATTTGCAGGCGGCTGGCCGCGTCCAGGCGGCGGCTGGGCAGGATGTTGTCGCCCAGGGGCGTGGCGTCCCCGGTCAGCAGGTAATCCTGAAAGGCCTGCTGGAGCGTGGCGAGGCTCATGCCGCCAGCTCCTCGAAGCGCCGGCCGATGTCGCGTGCGGTCTCAAGCTCGTCCAGCAGCGCCTGGAAGGGTGGAATGTGATCGTCGCGCTCGATCATGGTGGAGACCGGCGCACCGATGTGCCGCAGCGTGTAGTCGTACAGCGACCAGACCGGATCGCCGACCGGATGATCGTGGGTGTCGACGATGAAGTCGCCGTTGTGGGTGTGCCCGGCGATGTGTATCTGCCAGACCCGTTCCGGCGCAATGCCGTTCACGTAGTCGTGCGGATCGAAATCGTGATTGAAGGCGCTGACGTAGATGTTGTTCACGTCGAGCAGGATCAGGCTGTCCGCCTCTTCGGAAATGGCCGAGAGGAACTCCCATTCGGTGAGTTCCGATTCGCGGAAGGTCACGTAGCTGGAGACGTTCTCCAGCAGCACAGGGCGTTCCAGGTAGTCCTGCACCTCGCGCAGCCTTGTCGCGACATGGCGGACCGCTTCCTCCGTATACGGCAGCGGCAGCAGGTCATGCAGGTGGGTATGGGCGTTACCGGTCCAGCACAGATGGTCTGAAATCCAGCGCGGCTGGATTTCGTCGGCCAGCGCCTTGACCTGCGCAAGATAGCCGCGGTCGAGGGGGTCGGTGCTGCCGATGGAAAGTGAGACGCCATGCATCACCAGCGGGTAGCGTTCGGCGATGCGCAGCAGGTAATCGCGCGGCCGGCCGCCGGTGGCGAGATAGTTTTCGGTCAGTATCTCGAACCAGTCCACGGCCGGATCGTCCGCGGTCAGAATCTCCTCGTAATGCGGCGGACGCAGGCCGAGGCCGTAGCCGAGCCAGGGGCGTTGAGGCTTGTTCATGATGGACTCCCTGTGTGGCGGGGGATGCGGGGCGCGAATGCGCCCCGCGAGCGGTCATCAGTTGCCGACCTTGCCCCCAATCTGCTCGCAGGCGTGCTTGGACATCAGCACGAATCCCTGCCCCTTGCAGCTGTTCTGCGCTTTACAGGAGCTGGCGGCGGTCTTGCAGCTGCTCAGTCCCTTGCAGGCGTTCACGCCGACGCATTTCACGTTGCCGTTCGAGCCGGCCATGGCAGTGACCGGGGCGGCCGTGAACAGAGCGGCGGCGGCACCGGCCAGCGCGGCGCCCTTGAGTTTGTTCTTGATGCTCATAAATGCTTCCTCCAGTGTGAATGAACGGTGTGGGCACAGCGCCCGTAGGGAAATACGCACCGGAGGTAAAACTGGATGCAGGCCGGCGAAAAAAACCGGCTTGCGGGTGGATCAGAGGCGCTTCAGGCACTCCAGATAGGCGGCCTCGTCGGGATCGTGCCCGCTGCGCCCGGCCTCCCACAGCGCCGTGCCGAGGCATTCCATCATCTGATGCTCCGCTTCCAGAGGGCCGAGGCGTGCGGCGAGGCGCGCGTGCACGGCGGCGATGCCGGCGGGCCGGTCGGTGGCCGCCTGTTCGCGGATGGCGAGGTGCATGCCCATATGCAGAAAGGGATTGGCTTCACCCTGCTCGGGCGTGTATTCGGCCTCCACGGCCGCGTCGGTCGCCTCCAGCAGGGCATGGTATTCGGGGTGTTCGGCGATCACCCGGGCGATCTGGGTACCCAGGGCGTCGAGCGGTTCGCCGTTGCGATGGCGTGACCAGATATCGCAGTAGTAGCGGCGCAGGGCGTTGCGGTCGTTGCCGAAGAACATGGATGTTGGTCGCGGTTTAATGGGTGCTGAAAATTACTGCCTTAGCAGGTTGTTATTGTCGCTCAGGCGAGTGCGAGAGAAGGAAAAATCGGGCGAGGAAGCGCAGTTTACTTGATGTGTAAACGAGCATTTTGAGCCTGATTTTGACGCCCTATCGTGCCGCATGAGTAGACAAAAACAGCCTGCTAGATTTCGGTCTTATGGCGATATTCACACAGATCATAGATCACGCAGGAGCCGCAGCGGGGCTTGCGGGCGATGCAGGTGTAGCGCCCGTGCAGGATCAGCCAGTGATGGGCGTCGTGCAGGAATTCCTCGGGTATCACCTTGAGCAGTTTTTTCTCCACCGCCAGCACGGTCTTGCCCGGCGCGATACCGGTGCGGTTGGCGACCCGGAAGATGTGGGTGTCGACCGCCATGGTGGGTTGTCCGAAGGCGGTGTTGAGGATGACGTTGGCGGTTTTGCGTCCCACGCCGGGCAGGGCCTCGAGCGCCTCACGATTGTCCGGCACCCGGCTGTCGTGCCGTTCCACCAGCATCCGGCAGGCCTTGATGATGTTGGCCGCCTTGCTGTTGAACAGGCCGATGGTCTTGATGTACTGCTTGAGCCCGTCCTCGCCGAGGTCGAGGATTGCCTGGGGCGTGCTGGCGACGGGGAACAGTTTGGCGGTGGCCTTGTTGACGCCCTTGTCCGTCGCCTGCGCCGAAAGAATGACGGCGATCAACAACTCGAAGGGCGTGCTGTATTCGAGTTCGGTGGTGGGTTTGGGATTGGCCGCGCGGAAGCGTTCAAAGATCTCGCGGCGTTTGGCGGCGTTCATGAAGCGGGGAATCCTCGGTTTGCCGGACCGGGCGCCGGGGCTGGCGGGCGACGTGTGCCGCCCGCCGACCGGAAGGCTCAGACGTGGCGGTACAGGCCGACGTCGGGTGACGGCGGACGCGGGTTGTTCTGCGCCTCGGCCTTCAGCTCATCCAGAATCTTGTGGTGCGCTTCGTCCAGCTTGTGCATGGCGTCGCTGTCCAGCTTGGGGAAGATCAGGTTGCTGATGAAGGCACCCAGCTCGTCCAGCGCGGATGCCCAGCGCTTGTCGTTCAGATGGAAGCCGTGTTCAGCGTGCTGGCCCATGGGGTAATTGTTGAACTTGAGACCCATGGTGACGCTCAGGTCGGCGTCTTTGCTCACGAAGTCCTTGGCCCAGTCGTACCACCACTTGTAGTACTTCTCCTGCAGGTCGTTGTTGAACCCCTGGTGTTCGAAGAACGCACTAATGCTCATGCGGGGGGCGAGGCCGTAGCGCGAACCGCGCTTGCCGCCGAAGGGGAAATGTCCAGCCATCTTCTTGACTCTCCTATCTAATGCTCAGTGACATCGGGATTGAATCGTTTTACATCAGGCCGTGGCCGGCGACGCGGCGGAAACCGCACGACGTGCCGCCTGGCGACGGTCGATGAAGTTCTTCAACGCGATCAGCAGGCCCAGGCCGAAAAAGGCGCCGGGCGGCAGGACCGCCAGCAGGAAGCCACGATAATGTTCGAGGACCTTCATGCTGAGTTCGCTCGCCCAGGGGCCGAACAACAGGTTGGCGTGGGCGAACAGCGTGCCGTGCCCGAGGAATTCGCGCAGCGCGCCCAGCACGAACAGGACCAGCGCGAAACCCAGTCCGATCATCAGGCCGTCCAGAGCGGCCTTGGGCACCGAGTTTTTCGAGGCAAAGGCCTCGGCGCGGCCGATAATAGCGCAATTCGTGACGATAAGTGGAATGAAGATCCCCAGGATCTTGTACAGCTCGTGGAACCAGGCGTTCATGGCGAGCTGAATGGCGGTCACGATGGAGGCGATTACCAGCACGAAAACGGGAATGCGCACCTCGGGGCGGACCACGTTGCGGATCAGGGAGACCGTGGTGTTGGAGGCGACCAGCGTGAGGGCGGTGGCCAAGCCCAGGCCCAGGCCGTTGATCGCGGAGTTGCTGGTGGCCAGCAGCGGGCACAGGCCGAGCAGCTGCACCAGCCCCGTGTTGTTGGTCCACAGGCCGTCGGTGATGATCTGTCGATAACTGATCTCAGCCATGCTCCGGCTCCGGTTTTTGCTTGAATATCTCGTCCCGGTGGGCGGCAAAGTATAGCAAAGTCTTATGCACCGCCCCGACCACCGCCCGGGGGGTGATGGTGGCGCCGGTGAACTGGTCGAAGATGCCGCCGTCCTTTTGCACCGCCCAGCCCTTGGCGCCGGGGTTGTTCAGGCTCTTGCCGGTGAAGCCGTAGATCCAGTCGGAGACGCTGGTCTTGATGGCATCGCCCAGACCCGGCGTCTCGTTTTCGGAGACCACGCGCACGCCGGCGATGGTGCCGTCGGCGTTGATGCCCACCAGCAGCTTGATGGGGCCGCCGTAGCCGTTGGGCGCGATGACGTTGAAGATCGCCGCCACCGGCTGGCCGTTCTTGCGGGCGATGAATACCGTGACGGGCTTGTGCTTGCCGGCGCCGAGCTCCGGGCTGGTCACCTTGACGGTGTCCAGGATCGGGTTGTTGTCGTAGCGGCCGGGCGGGACGATTTCGTTCAGGCTGGCCAGCAGCACGGCGCGTTCGTTCTCGAGGATGCGCGCCTCGGTGACGGATTCGATCCAGGCGACCATGCCGGTGCCCACCAGACCGAATCCGGCCAGCACCAGCGTGGAAAGCAGCACGTTGCGCGCGGTGGCCTTCATTCCCTGCCTCCGTGGCCGAAGACCCGCGGCTGGGTGTAGTAGTCGATGGTCGGTGCCGCCATGTTCATCAGCAGCACGGCGAAGGCGATGGCATCGGGGTAGCCGCCCCAGGTGCGGATGACGAAGGTCAGGATGCCGATGCCGGCGCCGTAGATCAGCTGGCCGCGCGGCGTGGTGCTGGCGGTCACCGGGTCGGTGGCGATGAAAAAGGCGCCCAGCATCGCCCCGCCGCTGAAGATATGGAATGCCGGCGAGGCGAAGGCGTCCGGGTCATATAAAAAGAACACGCCCGCCAGCAGTCCCAGCGACAGCAGCATGGCGGTGGGGATCTGCCAGGTGATGATGCGTTTGTACAGCAGCCAGACGCCGCCGAGGAAGTACCAGTTGGCGATCCATTCCCAGCCCTTGCCGCCGAAATCGCCGAACAGGGAATTCTTGCGGATCTCGCTGATGGTATGGCCCAGGCCGAGCTGGGTCTTGACCTGGTCCAGCGGCGTGGCGCCCGAGACCGCATCCCAGCCGAGCCCGTGGAGGGGCGTGCCCGTGAAGATGATCTGCGCGGTCTGCAGCAGGTCGAAGTGATGTGCGGCCAGCGATTGCACCGGCAGCCAGGTCGTCATCTCACGCGGGAAGGAGATCAGCAGCACCACGTAACCAACCATGGCCGGATTGAAGGGGTTGTAGCCCAGTCCGCCGTAGAGCTGCTTGGCCACCACGATGGCGAAAAACACACCCAGTACGGTCAGCCACCATGGCGACAGCGGCGGAATGGCGATGGCCAGCAGCCAGGCGGTGACCACGGCGCTGTAATCGGACAGGGCAGGCTGTACCGGGCGGCGGCGGATGACCAGCATCAGGGCCTCGAAGCCGACGGCGGCGGCCACGGCGATACCCAGGTTGATCAGGGTGCCCCAGCCGAAGTACCACACCAGCGCGGCGGTGCCCGGAACCAGGGCGTAGAGCACCTGGCGCATGATGGCGCCGACGCCGGGGGTCCGGGTGACGTGGGGTGAACTGACGGTCCTGAAGCGCATGAAGAGTGTCGGCAGTCGAGTGCGTTGTTGTTGATCGTTATGTCGTCATGGGTGCGGAACGAACCCCTACGGGGCCGTTGCACGCGTGTTTGGTCCGGCGTAAATCGGTCAGTCGTTTCCCTCGGAGTCGGCCTTTTCCCTGGCGTGTGCCCGGCGGGCCTCGGCGGCCTCGATCTGCGCCGCCTGCTCGGGCGTCAGGTCGCTGGTGTTTTTTGGCTCCACGCCGGCGGTCGCCTTTTTGGCCTTGACGCGTTCCAGCGCGGCCTGGATGGCGGCCTTTTTGGGGTCCTCCGCGTCCGCCTTTTCCGGCTTCTTGGCCAGTGCCGCCTTTTTCCTGGCCAGCTTTTCGGCCTTTTCGCGTTTTTCGCGCTCCAGGCGTTCCTGGCGGAATTCGTGGCGGATGCGCGCCTGGTCGGCCTTGCGACGTTCGCGCTCCAGCTCCCAGATCTCGGTCTTGGCGAAGCGGTAGTACTGCACCAGGGGGATGTGGCTGGGGCAGACGTAGGAGCAGCAGCCGCACTCGATGCAGTCGAACAGGTTGTAGTCCTGCACCTTGTCGAAGTCGCGCGCACGTGCAAACCAGTAGAGCTGCTGGGGCAGCAGGTTGGCCGGGCAGGCGCGCATGCAGGCGCCGCAGCGGATGCAGGGCAGGGCCGGCGGCGTGGCGGGGGTCTCCTCGCGCGTGGCCGCCAGCAGGCAGTTGGTGCCCTTGATGACCGGTACCTCGTCGTCGGACAGGGCGAAGCCCATCATCGGCCCGCCCATGACCAGGCGGTGCGCCTCCGGGGTGTAGCCGCCGGCGGCGTCGATCAGGTCGCCGACCGGCGTGCCGAGCAGCACCTCGAAGTTACGCGGGTTTTGGGTGCCGCCGCCGGTGACGGTGACGATGCGCGAGATTAGCGGTTCGCCTTCGGCCACCGCCCGGTAGATGGCGTAGGCGGTGCCGACGTTGTGGCATACCATGCCGACGTCGATGGGCAGGCCCTGGCTGGGCACCTCGCGCCCGGTCAGCACCTTGATGAGCTGTTTTTCGCCGCCGGTGGGGTAGAGGGTCGGCACCTGCACCACGCGGATGCCGTCGACATCGCTGCCGCCCAGTGCCGCGCAGAAGTCCTGGTAGGCCTCGGGCTTGTTGTCCTCGATGCCGATGACGGCCTCGCCGGCCTTGACCACATGCATGATGATGCGCAGCCCGTCCAGCACCTGCGCCGCGCGTTCGCGCATCAGCATGTCGTCGCAGGTGATGTAGGGTTCGCATTCCGCGCCGTTGAGGATCACCGTGTCGATGGGCTGCTCGGTGCGCGGGTTGAGTTTCACCGCGGAGGGGAAGGCGGCGCCGCCGAGGCCGACGATGCCGGCCTCGCGCACGCGGTTGCGCAGCGTGACCGGATCGGCGTTGAGGTAGTCCTCGATCGGCGGCAGCCGCGACTCGCCCCAGTATTCGCGTCCGTCCGGTTCGATGACGATGCAGGGTGCGGACATGCCGGAGGGATGCGGCACCGGCCGTTCCTCGACGGTGACGACTCGGCCGGAGGTCGAAGCGTGCACCGCGGCGCTGACGTAACCCGGCGCGCGGGCGATCACCTGGCCCTTGTTGACGTTGTCGCCCGCTTTGACCAGGGGTTCGCAGTGTTCGCCGATGTGCTGGGACAGCGGCAGCACGACCAGGCGCGGCAGGCGCATGAACTCGATGGGCTCGCGCGTGGAAACGTCCTTGTGCTGTTCGGGGTGTACGCCCCCGTTGAAGTGCCAGAGTTTGTGCGCCTGCGCGGTCATGGGGCGGGATTCTACTCAGCCGGAGCGGAAAAATCGTCCCGGACGCCGTTCTTCCGGCCGGGGTTGCGCGCGGTGCAGGCCTTCAATGTTCGGTACTCAGCAGGGCGGCTTCGGTCTCGCCGGGATAGGGCCATTTCCATTCATCGATGGTCTTGGGCACCGGCACCATGGAGATGCAGTCCACCGGGCAGGGCTCGATGCACAGCTCGCAGCCCGTGCATTCGGCCGCGATGATGGTGTGCATGTGCTTGGCCGCACCGAGGATGGCGTCGACCGGGCAGGCCTGGATGCACAGCGTGCAGCCGATGCAGGTGTTCTCGTCGATGATGGCGACGTGTTTTTCCTTGTGCTCGCCGCGTTCCTCGTCCAGCGGCTTGGCGTCCACGCCGAGCAGGTCGGCGAGCTGGGCGATCACCTGTTCGCCGCCGGGCGGGCAGCGGTTGATGTCAGCCTCGCCGGCGGCGATGGCCTCGGCATAGGGGCGGCAGCCGGCGAATCCGCACTGGCCGCACTGGGTCTGGGGCAGGATGGCGTCGACCTGGTTCGCGATCGGGTCGCCCTCCACCTTGAAGCGGATGGCCGAATAACCGAGCACGATACCGAAGAAGGTGGCGAGCCCGCCGATGGCAAGAATGGCAGCCAGCATGATTCAGGGTTTGACCAGGCCGGAGAAGCCCATGAAGGCCAGCGACATCAGGCCGGCCGTGATGAGCGCGATCGCGTTGCCCTGGAAGATCACCGGCACGTCGGCGGCCTGCACGCGTTCGCGCACGGCGGCGAACAGGACCAGCACCAGCGAGAAGCCCAGCGCCGCGCCGAAGCCGTACAGCCCCGAAGCGAGGAAGCCGTGCGATTCCTGCACGTTGAGCAGGGCCACGCCGAGCACGGCGCAGTTGGTGGTGATCAGCGGCAAAAAGATGCCCAGCACGTTGTAAAGCAGCGGGCTGGTCTTGTGCACCACCATTTCGGTGAACTGCACCACCGCCGCGATCACCAGGATGAAGGCGATGGTCTGCAGGTATTCAAGGCCCAGCGGCTGGAGAATGTACTGGTTGACCAGGTAGGCGCAGATCGAGGACAGGGTCAGCACGAAGGTGGTCGCGAGCCCCATGCCGGTGGCGGTCTCCAGTTTGCGGGACACGCCCATGAACGGGCACAGGCCGAGAAATTTCACCAGTACGAAGTTGTTGACCAGAATCGTACTGACCAGGATGAGGATGTATTCTTTCATGGTTTCGTTAAATGCCCTGCTTCCGCGTCGCTCGCCTTGCTCTGGATCAAGTCAGGCGCATTGACCGGGCCGCGAACGCCGCGGGGATGAAGAATTTCATCGCGCCCACGCATCCGCGCAGCGCGCAACCAATCAGTATCCGCGCCTGACGAGCGGCTTTCAACCGCGTCTGTTAAATGGAAATCTCGTCGAAGCTGGTGGCCGTGGTGTGTCGGCCGCTTATCTGCACGCTGTCGTCACGTACCAGCTGACGGGTGCGCATTCCGACCTCCGCGGCGGCGTCGAGTTCCTCGGTGGTGTCGGAGAGGAACAGGACATCGTCCGGCGGCAGGCCGATTTCGTTCAGGATGTGCTGGTAGGAGGCGGGTTCGCGCTTGCCGCCGATGCGGGTGTCGAAGTAGCCCGAGAACAGCGGGGTCATGTCGCCCGCGTCGGTATGCGCGAACAACAGCTTCTGGGCCTGGACCGATCCGGAGGAATAGATGTACAGGGCGATGCCCTGCGCGTGCCAGCGCTGCAGGCCGCTTACCGCATCTTCATAGATGTGGCCCTGAAAGGCGCCGCGCCGGTAGCCGTCTGTCCAGACCATGCCCTGCAAGGCCTTGAGCGGCGTGACCTTGCGGTCGGTGTCCATCCATTCCTGCAGGGTGTCGATGATGCCGTCCAGGTCGAGGTCCTGGTCGATCTCGCGCCGCACGGCGTCGAGCTGTTCGGCGACCTGGGGGTCGTCGGCGTGCGTCCGGACGAAGCCGGGCAGATGCTCGGCCGCATAGGGAAACAGGACTTCGTGCACGAAGGCGATGCTCGATGTGGTGCCCTCGATGTCGGTGACGATGGCGCGTACCGTCATGCTTCACCGTAGCGCGGGAAGCGGGCGGCGATGTCCGAACCGGTGAAGCTCGCCTTCCAGCCGTCCGGGTTGCCGAACAGGCGGATGGCGATGAAGTGGGGGGCGGCGCCCATGTCGAACCAGTGCGGGGTACCGGCCGGCACGCTGATCAGATCGCCCCGCTCGCACAGCACCGCGTACACCTTGCCGTCCATATGGATGTCGAACAGGCCGGCGCCGGCCACGAAAAAGCGCACCTCGTCCTCGCCGTGGGTGTGCTCGTCCAGGAACTTGGCGCGCAGCGCTTCGCGGTCCGGGTGCTCGGGATGCATGCTCACCACGTCCACGCTCTGGAAGCCGCAATCCGCCATCAGGCGGTCGACGTCCGCGCGGTAGGCCGCGATGGTTTCCTCCTGGCTGGTGCCCGCCGCCAGCGGGGCGTTGGCCGTCCAGCGCTCGAAGCGGATACCGGCGGCGTTCAGCTCGCGCGCGATGTCCTCGAAGGCGGCGTAGTCGGTCCGGCTGGCGGGGTCGTCGTCGGGGAAGATGGTCAGGTGGCTCATGGGGCGTTCCTCGGGCGCTTGTTCATCAACGGGGCGGGGTCAATCCACCTGTCTCAGGCGCAGTTCGCAGTCCAGCAGGAATTCCAGCGCCTCGGCATGGGTCATGGCCTCGTTCACGTCCGCCCCCCAGGCATACAGGCCGTGGCCCTTGATCAGGTAGCCGGGCACGGGCGGATTCTTTTCGAACCAGTCGTCGACGGTGTGCGCCAGGCGTGGGATGTCCTGGTCGTTGGGGAAGACGGGCAGTTTGAGCGAGGTCTCGTGGGTGTCGATGCCGGGGAAGGCCTTGAGCACCTCCATATCGGACAGCTCCACCGAGGATTCCATGCTGATGCGCGACAGCACCGTGCTGGCCACGGAGTGGGTGTGCAGCACGCAGCCGGTTTGCGCGTCGGAACGATACAGGGCCAGGTGCAGCCCGGTCTCCGCGGAGGCCCGCTTGCCCGGGCTCAGGGGTTCGCCGTCCAGACGCATTTCCATGAAGTCGTCGGCGTTCAGCCGCCCCTTGTGCCTGCCGGAAACGGTGATCAGGCAGCGTTCCTCGTCCAGGCGGACCGAGAAATTGCCCGCCGTGGCGGGCACCCAGCCGCGCATGTGGAATTCCCGCCCCACGTCGATCAGGGTCTGGGCAAGCTGCACCGCATCGCGGCTGTCGTTCATGGGCTTGTGATTCGTCTGAGGTACGAAATGGTTAATTTACGCAAGCTGTCACGCGACGTCCATGCACGGGAATCCGGAAAGTGTGAAGCCGGGCACATGCGGGAGGTTGGTTGCGTCATGGTCGGCCTGTAGTATGGGGCCGTTCAGAGGGTGCTGTCTTGATTACCGAATCTTCAGATAGCGATAGTCCGGAAAAACGCGACTTCTTTTATCGCCTCAGTTTCCTGCTCGCCCAGGCGCTGTCGACGCGCGATTTGCTGGTGGGCCTGGAGCCGCTGCTGCAGGACTGGGGGGTGGAGGGATTCTGGCTGGGCGCCGCCCGGACGGACGGCAGCATCCTGTTCGAACACGCCAGCGATGAGGATATGGCCGCCTACGTGGCCAATGTGCCGCTGCGCTGGGACGACAGTCCCTGGGCCCGCGGCCCTGGTGGACGCGCCGTGCAGACCGGCACGCCGCAGTACGTCGCCGACTGGAAGGACGGGTCGGCGCCCGGTCCCTGGTCGCCTTGGATCGAGCAGTTCGGCTGGCGTTCCAGTGCGGCGTTGCCGCTGCGGGTCGGCGACCGGACCCAGCTCCTCTCCCTCTACAGCCGTGTTCCGGGAATGTTCGGCCGGCAGCATACCCAGGCCCAGCTGGAGGAATTCGCCAATCTGCTGGCCACCGCCCTGTCGCGCGAGGCCGCCGTGGCGGCGGAGCGCCGCCATCTGGCCAGGCAGGCGCTGCGCGATCCCCTGACCGGGTTGCCCAATCGCACGGCGTTGGATCAGCACATCGAGGAAGCGCTGGCACGCGCCAATCGTAACGAGCGTTTGCTCGCGGTGGGTCTGCTGGACCTGGATGATTTCAAGCCGGTCAATGATCGCTTCGGACACGCCGTCGGCGATCAGGTGCTCAGTGCGGTTGCCCAGCGACTCAAGGCCGCCGTGAGGGAAAGGGGATGAGTTCGTCATCCTGATGGAGGATATCGAGGATCTCGACGACTTCGAGATGACGCTGGAACGCATTCGTCAATCAATCACCGTTCCGATCGCCCTGGATGAGGTCGGCGAGGTGCAGGTCGGCGCGAGCCTCGGGGTGGTGATCTATCCGCTGTGCATTGATTGCACCGAGCAGGCGTCGGGCATCCTGCTGCGCGCGGCCGACCAGGCACTGTACCGGGTCAAGTCGTCCAAGGGCCTGCGCGATCGCTGGTGGGGCATGTTCGACGCGCGGCGTCCTTTCGATCCCGGCACCGACGGTTCGGAACAGCTGCTCGGCGACACAGACGGGCAGCCCGGTTACGGCCCTGATGCATGCCGGTTGCTGGAGCCCTTGCATGCGTCGCTCGAATCCCTGGTCAGCAGTTTCGTCGAACGGTTTTTCGACGAGCAGCTTGCCGGCAGTTCAGGCGCCGGTCAGGTGCTCGCGAGCCTGACCCCCGACAATCGGGAAGGTTTGCAGCAGGCACTGGCCAATCATTTCCGCTTATTGATCGACCCCCATCTCGATGCGGCAACCCATCATGCGACCGCCGCCCGCGTCGGGCGGGTTCACGCCATGGCCGGTATCGAGCCGACCTGGCTGATCGACGCCTACAGTCAGTGGACCAACATGGTGCAGTCGAGACTGGTGCACGCCGGTCTGGCCCATGCGGTGCTGAGCCATCGGGTGGGGATGGATCTGCAGGCTCAGCTGTCCGGTTTCGAAACGATCGAAGAAGGCCGCCAGGACGTGCTGCGGCGTCTCGACGCCTTGGCCTGGCGGGCACAAAGCTTCGCCGACCTGGCACAGGGCGTGGTCGATGCCCTTGCCGGGCTGGACGAGGTGGTGGCCGCTACCATCGGCCGCCCCGGTGAGGGACCTCAATTCCAGTTCGAGTTCGTCGCCGGGGACACCTTCAAGGCCTACCTCGATGAGGTGAGTGCGGGCAAGGCCCGGACCATCGTGACCGATCCCTCCCATCCCCAGGGGCAGGGACCGACCGGGCGTGCCTGGCGCAGCGGACAGATCGAACGTACGGTCAACTATGCCAGCGATCCCCGTATGGAGCCCTGGCGGAGCACCGCCGCCAGGCTCGGCGTGCGATCGAACGTCGCCATTCCGCTCGCTCCGCCCGAGGGCGTCGCCCATGTGGTGCTGACGCTGTATTCGTCCTATGCCGGCGGATTTTCCTCGCGTGCGCACAAAGCCATGCTGCGCCATCTGCGCCATGTGCTCGGCCTGGCCCTGCTGCGTCTCGATCCGAAAGCGGAGGCAGCCGCGCCGCTGCCTTACCAGATTCGCCGCCAGTGGCGCAGCCTTCTGGAAGACGGCGGGCTGATCATGTACTACCAGCCGGTCATCGATCTGCGTACCGGCCGGCCGGTGAGTATGGAGTCGCTGGCGAGGCTGCGCGACGGAACGGGCGAGCTGATTCTGCCCGACCGGTTTCTGCCGACCTTTACCAACGAGGACATGCGCCGCCTGTTCGATCTGGGCTTGAACCAGGCGCTTCGGCATCTCCTGGAATGGGACCGGGAGGGGCTGGAGCTCAAGGTGTCCCTTAATCTGCCGTCGCAGGGCTTGATGGATTCGCGTTACATCGGATTGGTCGAACATGCGCTGGCACGCACCAGCCTGGCCCCGGACCGGCTGTTGCTGGAGGTGCTGGAGTCGGGCGAGATCGAGGACGAGCAGGCGCGCGACCGCGCGATTGCCGGCTTCAAGGCGCTGGGCGTGCAGCTTGCGGAAGACGACCTGGGTTCCGGCCACAGCAGCCTGCTGCGTCTGGACCAGCTTCCCTTCGACTGGGTCAAGATCGACCAGGCCTTGGTGCGCCGCGGTCCCGATGACGCCTTGCGCACCCTTGTCTTTATCCGCCACCTGACGCGGCTGGCCGAGGACATGGGCAAGGTCGTGGTGGTGGAAGGCCTGGAGAACCAGGGCCTGGTCGAGGCCGCCGCCATGCTGGGCGCAGGGCACGGGCAGGGTCATGCCATTTCGCCGCCCATGCCGCCGCAGGAGGTGCCGGGCTGGGTCGGCGGGTTCCAGCTCAGCCTGGAGCCGATGCAGCCGGCCACGGCCCTGGGAACACTGGCCTCATACATGCTCTTCAACGAGCAGATCACCGCCAGCATACGTGACCCGGATGCCCTGGAACGCCTGCTCGAGATGCCCTGTCCGGCGATGCACTACATCGAGGCGGTCGGGCTCGCGGGCCAGCCGTTGGAACGGGCGCACCGGAACCTGACGGCGCTGGCGCGCCGGGGGCTGGAACGGCGCGAGTTCGTACGTGCCCGCAACAAACTGGTCAATCTGCTCATCGACCGCATCCGCCTCGAGGCTTAATCCCGCGCATGCTGGTGCGTGGCAGTTTCGCTTGAATGCGTCCCGCCACTATCGCTCACGGCGCGTATACTGAGGTTCGAGATGGACACCGAACCGGATACCCGAATCCCGGCACAGCCACGCAAGGGGCGCGGGGCGGTCAGCAACCCCGACGGGCGCTTCGAGAGCCGCCAGCACCAGCGCGAGGACGACGGCTGGACCGTGCCTGAACCTGAGGAGGAGCGGCTGCGCACCACCCTGGACGTGGATACCGCGCGCCGAGTCATCACCCGCAACGATTCCCCGGACGTGCCGTTTAGTCAGTCGGTGAATCCCTATCGGGGCTGCGAACATGGCTGCAGCTACTGCTTCGCGCGTCCCAGCCATGCCTACCTGGGGCTCTCGGCCGGGCTGGATTTCGAAACCCGCCTGTTCTACAAGCCGGACGCCGCGGCGCGTCTGCGCGAGGAGCTGGCCAAGCCCGGTTACGTTTGCGACCCCATCGCGCTGGGCATCAACACCGACGCCTATCAGCCGGTGGAGCGGCGCACGCGCCTGACCCGCTCGCTGCTGGAAGTGCTGTGGGAATTCCGTCATCCGGTCTCGATCGTGACCAAATCCGCCCTGATCGAGCGCGATCTGGACATTATCGCGCCGATGGCGCAGGCCGGGCTGATCCACGTCATGTTCTCCATCACCACCCTCGATCCCGGCCTGGCGCGCCGCCTGGAACCGCGTGCCGCCACCCCGGCCCGGCGGCTGGAGGCCATGCGCCGTCTGCACGAGGCCGGCGTGCCCGTGGGGGTGTTGTTCGCGCCGCTGATTCCGGCGCTGAACGACGCCGAGATGGAAAGCGTGCTGGAAGCGGCGGCGGAGCACGGTGCCCGGGCGGGCGGTTACGTGCTGCTGCGTCTGCCGCACGAGGTGGCGCCGCTGTTCCAGGAGTGGCTGCGGCATCACGAACCGCTCAAGGCCGAGCACGTCATGAGCCTGGTGCGCCAGATGCGCGGCGGCAAGGATTACGACGCCCGGTTCGGCGCCCGCATGCGCGGCATGGGCGTGATGGCGGACCTGTACGCCAGACGCTGCCGAGTCGCCTGCCGCCGGCTCGGCCTGGACCGCGGTCTGGCGCCGCTCAACCGCGCGGATTTCCGCGTCCCTGCATCCGCCCGCCCGCAGTTGTCGCTGTTCGACTGATGACGGCAGACAACGCCGCTGTCCCGGCGCTGCGCTTCGCCGACGTCCATCTGCACTACCGCGACGGCAGACGTGAGCACCCGGTGCTGATCGGTGCCTCGCTGCAGCTCATGCCGGGAGAGCGGGTGGCGCTGGTGGGGGAAAGCGGTTCGGGCAAATCCACGCTGCTCAACGTGGCCGCCGGCATCGAGCCGCCGGATGCCGGCGGGGTGGAAATCCTGGGCCGCTCCCTGCAGTCGCTGAATGAAACCGGCCGCACCCGGCTGCGCCGCGAACATGTCGGTCTGGTCTATCAGTTCTTCAACCTCGTGCCGCACCTCACCGTCCTCGAGAACGTGCGTCTGCCGCTGGACCTGAACGGCTGGGCGCGCGACGAGGCGCTGGAACGCAGCCGGACCCTGCTGGCCCGGGTCGGACTGGTCGAGCGCGGCGACGATTATCCCGCGCAGCTGTCGGGCGGCGAGCAGCAGCGTGTGGCCATCGCGCGCGCCATCGCCCATCGTCCCGCGCTGATCCTGGCCGACGAACCTACCGGCAGCCTGGATCGTGGCAACGGCGATGCGGTGCTCGAGCTGCTCAACGAGGCCGCGGCCGAGGCCGGCTGCGCGCTGCTGATGGTGACGCATAGCCAGCGTGCCGCGGCGCAGGTGTCGCGTACCCTGCGGCTGGTCGACGGGTGCATCCGGGACGCATGAGCCTGGTGCTGCGTTCGCTGCTGCGCTACTGGCGGTTCCATCGCCTGCAGCTGGCCCTGTGCCTGCTCGGGGTCGCGCTCGGCGTGGCGGTGGTCGTGGGTGTGCAGCTGGCCTCGCAAAGCGCGCTGCGCGGCTTCGAGCTTTCGGTGCATGCCCTGGACCGGGGCGCCAAGCAGCGTGTCACCGGCGGCCCGCGCGGTCTGGACCAACGGCTGTGGGTGCGCCTGTTTCGCCACGGCCTGGTGCCCAGTGCGCCACGGGTGGAAGGCTGGATTCAGGCCGGCGAACACACCCTGAAGCTGGTGGGGGTGGCCCCGCTGGCCGAGGCTACGCTGGGCGGGCCGGGCCGCCCGGCCGGCGGCGGGCAGCTGCGGGCCCTGCTTACCGAGCCGGACACGGTGCTGATGACACCGGCCACCGCGGCGCAGCTGGGCATCGAGCCGGGCAGACGCTTTGCGGCGCAGGCGCGCGGCACGCAGTACAGGCTGCGACTGGTCGGCGAGCTGCCGGCGGACGCGGCCCTGTCCGGTGTGGTGCTGTGCGATATCGGTACCGCCCAGCGGCTGCTCGACATGCGGGGCCGGTTGAGCGCAATCCTGTTCGCGCTGCCGGCGGATCGCCTGTCCGCCTTGCGTGCGATGCTGCCGCCCGAGGCGCGCCTATCCACCCCCAACGAGCTGCTGGCCGCCGCGCGGGCGCTGACCGGCGCGTTTCGTCTCAACCTGTTCGCGCTGAGCCTGCTGGCGTTGCTGGTGGGCGGGTTCCTGATCTTCAACACCCTGCGTTTCGCGGTGCTGCAGCGCCAGGGCACGGTCACCCGCCTGCGGGCGGTGGGCGTGTCGCGGCGTATGGTGCTGGCCGCCCTGCTGGCCGAAGCCGGACTGCTCGGCATCGTCGGTGGCCTGGCCGGCAGCGCTCTGGGCCTGGGACTGGCCCAGGGGCTGCTCGATCTCATCGCGCGCACCATCAACGACCTGTATTTCGGGTTGACCGTGCGCCGCCTGTATCCCGGTCCGGCATTGTGGCTGGGCGGCGTGGGGCTGGCCGTGGCGGCGGCCGTGCTTGCGGCGCTGCCGCCGGCCTGGGAAGCGGCGGGCTGGCCTCCACGCGGGGCCGGCGAGGAAGCCGGTCTGGCGCGGCAGGCTGTGCGCCGCGCCCCGCAGTTCGCCCTGCTGGGTGTGGCCTGCATGCTGGCGGCCGGCCTGTTGACCCTGATGGCAGGACTGGTGCCGGTGTTCGCCGGGATTTTTCTGTTCATTCTGGGTGCGGCATTGGCGACGCCCTGGCTGGTCGGGCGGGTGCTCGATCTGCTGCAGCGCGGACGGGTCGGCGGTCTGGCGGGACGCCTGGCGCTGGCCGAGGCGCGCGGCGGGCTGGACCGCATGGGTGTGGCCGCCGCCGCACTGGCGGTCGCCGTCGCCGCCGGTCTGGGCGTCGGGCTGATGGTGAACAGCTTTCGCAGCACCGTGGCCGACTGGCTGGGCCAGACCCTGAACGGCGATTTATATGTCTCGGCGGACGGCGGGCGGGCGTTGCCGCCCGCCTTCGTCCGGCAGGTGGGTGCGCTGCCCGGACTCGATGCGCTGCACACCGGTATCCGCACCCGGGTGGATGCCGCCGGCGGACCGGTCGACGTGCTGGCCATCGGCACACCGTCCGGCGCCCATCCGGCGGCGCGTCTCAAGTCGGGGCAGCCCGATGCCTGGTCGCGCTGGCAGGCGGGGGCGGTACTGATCTCGGAACCCCTGTCGCGGCGGCGGCATCTGGCGCCGGGTGATACCCTCCGGCTGCGGACCGCACAGGGTTGGCGAGCGTTTCCCATCGTCGGGGTGTATTACGACTACAACCCGGGTCCCGGCCGGGTGCTGATGGCGCGCGCCGCCTATGCCAGGTACTGGCGGGACGACCGGGTCCTGACACTGGGGTTGTACCTGCGCCACGGTGTGACCCTGCAGGCCATGCAGGAACGCTTGCGTACCCTGGCCGCGCGGGACGGCCTGGCACTGGACGTGCGCTCCAACCGCGCCATCCTGGCCAATGCCCTGCATACCTTCGACCAGACCTTCGCGGTGACCCGCGCCCTGCGTCTGCTGGTGCTGCTGGTTGCCTTCGCCGGCGTGTTCAGCGGCCTGATGGCTCTGCTGCTGGAGCGCAGCCGCGTGCATGCCACGCTGCGTGCGCTGGGGCTGACGCCGGCGGGCGTGTTCGGTCTGCTGATCGGGGAGGCTGCGCTGATCGGGCTGTGCGCCGGGCTGATCGCCCTGCCGCTGGGCGCGGCGCTGGCCTGGGCGCTGGTCGAACTGGTCAATCCGCGCGCCTTCGGCTGGAGCCTGCTGCTGCACTTCCAGGCGCCACTGTTCGGGCAGACGTTGCTGCTGGCACTGGGCGGCGCCCTGCTGGCGAGCCTCTATCCCGCGCTGCGCCTGGCCCGCACCCCGCCGGCCCGGGCCTTGAGGTCGGCATGATGCGGGTTGTTGCACTGCTGTTGCTGGGACTGTCGTTGGCAGGCTGTCATCAGCAGCCGGCCAGCGGCCGGGACGAAGGCGTGAGTCTGGGCAAGGCGTTGGGTGGCGAGCCCACCACGGGCTTCGCGCAGATCGGGACGCCGCGGGCGTTTCATTTTCCGGCCGACCACGGTCCTCATCCCGGGTTTCGCAACGAATGGTGGTACTACACCGGGGTGCTGCATACCGAGGCGGGCCGGCGCTTCGGTTTCGAGCTTACGTTTTTCCGTATCGCGCTGACGCCCCGGGCACCCGTCGGCAACGACCGCTGGCTGACCAACCAGATTTACATGGCGCACTTCGCCGTGACGGACGTAAAGACGGGCCGCTTTCATGCCTGGCAGCGTTTCGCACGGGGCGCACAGGGACTTGCCGGCGCGCGGGCGAAACCGTTCCGGGTGTGGCTGGGCGACTGGCAGGTCAGCGGGAATCCTGAGTTTCCCTGGCGACTCGACGCCAAAGATGGAGACACAGCCGTGCGCTTGGACCTCACGCCCGACAAGCCGCCCGTTCTGGAAGGGGATCGCGGCCTGAGCCGCAAGGGGCCCGCGCAGGCGTCGTACTACTACAGCATGCCGCGCCTGGCTGCGCAGGGCCGTATCGAGGTCGGCGGTACTTCGTACCCGGTAACCGGACTGGTGTGGCTGGACCGGGAGTGGTCCACCAGCGCCTTGTCGCCCGATCAGGTGGGTTGGGACTGGTTCGGGCTGCACCTTTCCGACGGCAGCGACCTGATGCTGTACCAGCTGCGGCAAAAGGACGGTGCCCCCGACCCCTACAGTCAGGGCACGCTCATCACCAGGAATGGCGAGACGGTACATCTGAAAGCCGCGGACTTCTCGCTCAAGCCACAGCATGTATGGAAAAGCCCGGACGGGGCCGCGTATCCCGTCGCCTGGGAAATCCGTATTCCGACGCAGCATCTGCGGCTCGAGGTGCGGGCGATGGTTCCGAACCAGGAGCTCGATCTGACGGTGAAGTACTGGGAAGGGGCCGTCGATGCGACCGGACGTCATGCGGGCAGGGCCGTGACGGGGCAGGGCTATCTGGAAATGACGGGTTACGCGCAGCGGCCGTAACGGTCACTGCGATACATCACTCCCGGACGCCGTGCGGCGCGTATTCCGGTTCTCCTTCTTCCTGCTGTTCCATGTCCTCGTCGACGGTGGTCGTCAACGCCATCTGGGCCTCGATGCGGCGTTTGCGCTCCATGCGCGAGGTGGCCCAGGCGGCGAGCAGCACGCTGACGGTGACGGCCAGCACCAGCAGGGTGGCCAGCGCGTTGATGGTCGGGCTGACGCCGAGTCGCACGCGCGAGAAGATCACCATGGGCAGGGTGGTGGAGCCGGGGCCGGCGACGAAGCTCGCGACCACCAGGTCGTCCAGCGACAGGGTGAAGGACAGCAGCCAGCCGGCGACCAGCGAGGGGGCAATGCCGGGCAGCATGATGACGAAGAACACCTTCCACGGCGCGGCGCCCAGGTCCAGGGCGGCCTCTTCGAGCGAGCGGTCCAGGTCGCGCAGCCTGGATGCGATCACCACCGTGACGTAGGCGGTGCAGAAGGTGGCGTGCGCGATCCAGATGGTGAGCATGCCGCGGTTCTCCGGCCAGCCCAGGCCGGTCTGCATGGCCACGAACAACAGCAGCAGCGACAGACCGAGGATGACGTCGGGCATGACCAGCGGCGCGGTGATCATGCCGGCGAACAGGGTGTGGCCGCGGAAGCGTCCGTAGCGAACCATGGACAGGGCTGCGAGGGTGCCGAGCACGACCGCGGTGCTGGCGCTGGAGAAGGCGATGCGCAGACTCATCCAGGCGGCATCGAGGATCTGCTGGTCATGCAACAGCGCGGCGTACCACTTGGGCGAGAAGCCGGCCCAGACGGTGACCAGCCGCGAGGCGTTGAAGGAATAGATGATCAGGCTGACGATCGGGATGTACAGGAAGACGATCCCGAGGCCGAGCATGAACGAGGTCGGTTTCGGCATGCGCAGCTGCATCAGAATCTCTCCAGCTCACGCGCCTGATAGCGGTGGAACAGGATGATCGGCACCAGCAGGATGAGCAGCATGACGATGGCCACCGCGGCGGCCGTGGGCCAGTCGTGATTGGCGAAGAATTCGTTCCACACCACGCGCCCGATCATCAGGGTGTTGGGTCCGCCCAGCAGCTCGGGGATGACGAACTCTCCCACTGCGGGGATGAACACCAGCAGCGAGCCGGCGATGATGCCGCCCTTGGAAAGCGGCACCGTGATGGTGAAGAACGCCTTCCAGGGTTTGGCGCCGAGGTCGTGTGCCGCTTCCAGCAGGCTGGGATCGTGGCGCACCAGGTTGGCGTACAAGGGCAGCACCATGAACGGCAGATAGGCGTAGACCATGCCGAGATAGACGGCGAAGTTGGTGTACATGATGTGCAGCGGCTGGCTGACGATTCCCAGGTGGATCAGGAAGTCGTTGAGCAGGCCGTTGGTGCTGAGAATGCCCATCCAGGCGTAGACCCGGATCAGGAACGAGGTCCAGTACGGGATGATGATGAGCATCAGAAAGATGCTGCGCAGCGTCGGCGTGGCGCGCGAGATCGCGTACGCCATTGGGTAGCCGATCAGCAGGCACAGCAGCGTGGAAAGGGCGGCGATCTGAATCGAGCTCAGGTAGGCGAGGGCGTACAGATCGTCGCTGAGCAGGAACAGGTAGTTGCCCAGGTCCAGCGTGATGCGCAGCGCGTCGTCCTTGAACTGGAGCAGCGCGGTATAGGGCGGGACGTCGATGACCGAGACGGCGAAGCTGATCTTGAGAACGATGATGAACGGGATCAGGAAGAACAGCAGCAGCCAGAGATAGGGGACCCCGATGATCAGGCCGCGCCCGCGCGGGAACAGCGGTTTGAAGCGTCGGAGTTTCATCGGGTCAGCACCACCGGGGCCTCTTCGTCCCAGCTCAGATAGACGCGGTCGTCCCAGGTGGGGCGCAGGTCGATGTTGCGGCTCTGGTTGGGCTGGGTCACCACCACGCGTTTTCCGCTGTCCAGACGCACGTGATAGATGGAGTGGCTGCCCTGGTAACCGATCTCGACCACCGTGCCCTGCGCGCAGTTATGGTCGAGCGGACTTTTTTCGCGCTGGATGGTGATCTTCTCGGGGCGGATGGCGGCCCACACCTGCATGTCCAGCGTGCCGCTGATGCCGTGGCCGACGCGGATCGGGCAGCAGGCCTCCGACGAATCGATGACCACGTGATCCGGTTCGTCCTCGACGAGCCTGCCTTCGAACAGGTTGACGCTGCCGATGAACTCCGCGGTGAAGCGGCAGTTCGGATGTTCGTAGATTTCGCTGGGCGTGCCGACTTGCAGGATCTCTCCCTGGTCCATGACGGCCATGCGGTGCGCCATGGTCATGGCCTCTTCCTGGTCATGGGTGACGATGACGCAGGTCATGCCCAGCTGCTCCAGGATGTTGACGATCTCGAACTGCACCTGGTTGCGCAGTTTCTTGTCCAGCGCGCTCATGGGTTCGTCGAGCAGCAGCAGCTTGGGGCGTTTGGCCAGGCTGCGGGCGAGCGCGACGCGCTGGCGCTGGCCGCCGGAAAGCTGGTGCGGTTTACGCTTGGCGTACGGCGTCATGCGCACCAGTTCCAGCATTTCCTTGATCGTTTTCTTGATCTTGTCCTTGGGCTGTCCTTCCTGCTTCAGGCCGAAGGCGATGTTCTGCTCCACGGTCATGTGCGGGAAGATGGCGTAGGACTGGAACATCATGTTGGTCGGGCGGTGATACGGCGCGACGTTGGTCATGTCCTCGCCGTCGATCAGGATCTGCCCGCTGGTGGGTATTTCGAAACCCGACAGCATGCGCAGCAGGGTGGTCTTGCCGCAGCCCGTACTGCCGAGCAGCGCGAAGATCTCGCCCTTGCGGATGTCGAGGTCGGTGTCGTGGACGGCGACGGTGCCGTCGAATTCCTTGCGCAGTCCCTGCAGGCGGATGTAGGCGGCGTCCGCATCCATTGCGGGGACGGTGTTACTTGCTGATTGCTGTGGCATGGTTCAGGGCACGCAGATGAAAACGCCCCATCCGCTGCCGGATGGGGCGTTTGATTGCAGGATCAGGTTCCTGTTTTGAGCTTGGTCCAGAGCCGCGTCATGATGCGGTTGATCTTGGGCTGCGGCGTCAGGTAGGTGTACAGCTTGTCCATGACGGCCGGCGGCGGATAAATGGCCGGATCGTCCTTGATGTCTTTTTCAACATACTTCAGCGAACCCGGCACCGGGTTGGCGTAGCTGATGTAGTTGGTGTTGGCCGCCTCCACCTTGGGGGAGAGCAGGTAGTTGATGAACTGGAACGCCTCCTTGGGGTGCGGCGCGTCGGCCGGCACCGCGAGCATGTCGAACCACACCTGCGCGCCTTCCTTCGGGATCACGTAGGCGATCTCCACGCCGTGCTTGGCCTCGTCGGCGCGGTCGCGCGCCTGGAAGACGTCACCCGACCAGCCGATGGCCACGCAGATGTTGCCGTTGGCCAGGTCGTTGATGTACTGCGAGGAATGGAAGTAACGGATGTAGGGGCGCACCTTTTCCAGCAGGGCGAAGGCCTTCTCGTAGTCCGCCGGATTCGTGCTGTTGGGGTCCAGGCCCAGGTAGTGCAGCGCGGCCGGGACGACGTCGGTCGGGGCGTCCAGCATGCTGACGCCGCAGTCCTTGAGTTTGGAGACGTACTTGGGATCGAAGATCAGTTTCCAGCTGTCGGTCGGCGCGTTCTTGCCCAAGCGCTTCTCGACCTCCTTCACGTTGTAGCCGATGCCGGTGGTGCCCCACATATAGGGCACGCCGTACTGATTGCCGGGATCCACCTTGGCGAGCTGTTTCATCAGCTTGGGATCCAGGCCCTTGAAATTCGGGATCATGGCCTTGTCGAGCTTCTGGAACACGCCGGCCTTGATCTGGCGCTCCAGGAAGTAGGCCGAAGGCACGACGACGTCATATCCGGTATGGCCTGCGAGCAGCTTGCCTTCCAGCACCTCGTTGCTGTCGAACACGTCGTAGGTGACGGGGACACCGGTCTGCTTGGTGAAGTTCGGCACGGTATCTTCGGCAATGTAGTCGGACCAGTTGTATACCCTGAGCGTTGGTTTTTCGGCCTGAGCCGGCAAGCTCGCCCCGAACGCGGTCACGGCCGCGAGGGCGATGGTTGTCAGTGACTTGCGGATCATGATTGCTCTCCTCGTTGGTATGGCTTCATCACATGGGCGGTCTTCAGACCATCGTCCTGATGTCATGCCTCAACGTCCCCCATTATCTGCGGCGGGCTGATGTTTTCAGAAGTCCGCAGTTTGTTATAGCAGGCTGCAACGTGTGAAGTTGTAACCCACAAACAGGGGATTGGAAATACCCCGCGCATATGAAGCAATGAATGCGCCAGTTACGCCGGGCGGCGGATGGCGGGCTCGGCCGTGGCGGCTTCGGGGGGCGGCGGGGCGGCAGCAATGCCCGAAAGCGGTGCGTGACTTGCCGTCCCGCACCCAATGCAGTGCAGCCGGCGCTATCGGAATCCGTCCGGCTATTTCCCCGAAGTGGAGGTGTCGGTCGCCGGCTGCGAGGGCAGCTGCCCTTCGACACGGTTCCGGCCCAGACGCTTGGCCTGGTACAGGGCGCCGTCGGCGCGTTTCACGAAGGCGGAAACGCTTTCGCCCGGGACGAAACGCGTGAAGCCGACGCTGGCGGTGACGGTGCCGACGTGAGGGTGTTCTATGTCCGCCAGACCGGCGCGCAGGCGTTCGGCCGTCTGCCTGGCCTGCTCCTCCGACTGTCCCGGCACGAGAATAATGAACTCCTCGCCGCCCCAGCGGGCCAGCAGGTCCGTGGTGCGCAATTGTCGCTGGACGAAGTGGGCGATGCGGACCAGGACCTCGTCGCCGACATCATGACCATGGGTGTCGTTGATGTTCTTGAACCGGTCCACGTCGAACAGCAAGAGGGAAACGGGCTGAACATGGTTGAGCGGGTCGGCGATTACGGCCTCGAGTGCCTGGCGCATGACGCGCCGGTTGGGAACGCCGGTCAGGGAATCCTGGGTTGCCGCCAGACGCATGGTCTGAGCGATATTGTGCACGCCCGCGGCGTGGGACTTGATCTGCGCCACGCCCCATAAGGCTGTGATGTACACCACATGCGACAGCAGCATGTTGATGATCATGTCGTGGGCAATCAGCGGTTCGATACGGCTCAGGATGGCCAGTTGCGGCAGGCAGAAGGCGGCGAAGATGCCGAGAGAGGTCAGTCCCGCGGTGCGTGGGGAAAAGAAGATAAAGGCGGCGAGATAGCCGAGCGGCAGCCACAGGGCCAGTGTCGCCAGTTGATAGTTGGAGGTGTGGCCGGTGACCGTCTGGTAGATGAAGAGGTAATAGTAGTTGGCCAGCAGATACAGGATAAAAGTGGTAAAGATCGTTGCGACGATGCGTTGCAGCAGCTGCGGGCGCAGAAAGAGCAGCAGGGTGCCCAGGCCGTCGGTCACCAGCAGGACGGGGTAAGCCACGCGGTCGATCGCGCCGATCAATCCGCTTTGCGTTTCCAGATACCAGATGGTCGCAATCGCAATGCTGGAAATGGCCAGCAGCAGGCGCAGAACGCGCAGCCTGAAAGCATCCGTGACCTGCGGGGCGACGCTGCCGGCCAGGTTGTTCAGATCGTCCGGCAGGCGTGCGTTGACCGTCTCGGTCCTGGTGTCAGGCATGTTGTTTCGTCACGTATAAGGTGCTGGCCAAACGCATCGGTCCCAAGTGTCGGCGGGAGGTTGGCCGATCAGGCACAACCAGTCAAGGCAATGCGTCACAGTTTGCGGATGCGTCAGACCGGCAGGTGCCTCCTGTCACGCAAGTGGCCGCTGGCAGGGTTTGTCGGCATCCTGTCCGAATTCTTTAGCAGCTTTTGGACCAGCGGGAATGGGGTATGGTTGCAGTGCCGTGCCCCGCGATATGCCGGCGCGCCGGTCTATTTCACCCGCATGCCGGGCTGGGCGCCTTCGTCCGGGTTGAGGATGAACAGATCCTTGCCGCCCGGCCCGGCGGCCAGCACCATGCCTTCCGACACGCCGAAACGCATCTTGCGCGGCGCCAGGTTGGCGACCATCACCGTAAGTTTGCCCTCCAGGTCTTCCGGGGCGTAGGCGGATTTGATGCCGGCGAACACATTGCGGGTCTCGCCGCCCAGGTCGAGGGTGAGCTGCAGCAGCTTGTCGGCCCCTTCCACGTGCTGGGCCTTGGCGATGCGCGCCACACGCAGGTCGAGTTTGGCGAAATCGTCGTAGTTGATCTCGGCGGCGATGGGGTCGTCGGCCAGCGGGCCGCTGACGGTTGGTTTGGCGGTATCGGTGGCTTCCAGAGTGGCTTTGCTGTCTTCGGTCATGGCGTCTATGGCTTTTGGGTCCACCCGCGTGAGCAGGGGCTTGAAGGGATTGATGGTCTGGCCGAGCAAGGGTTCCGCCGGGCTGGACCAGGTCAGCTCGCCGGCGGCGAGGAAGGCCTCGGACTCGCGCGCGATGCGCGGCAGCACGGGCTTGAGGTAGGTGATCAGCACCCGGTAGAGATTGAGCCCCTGGGTGCAGATGGCCTGCACCACGGCCTCGCGGCCGTCCTCCTTGGCCAGCACCCAGGGCTTCTGGGCGTCGATGTACTGGTTGGCGACGTCCGCCAGGGCCATGATCTCGCGCATGGCCTGGCCGAATTCGCGTTTTTCGTACAGCGCGGCGATCTCCTCGCCTGCGGTGACGAAGCGTTTATAAAGATCGGGCTCCGGCAGTTCGTCGGCCAGACGGCCGCCGGAAAGCTTGCTGATGAAACCCGCGCAGCGCGAGGCGATGTTGACCACCTTGCCGACCAGGTCGCTGTTCACGCGGGCGACGAAGTCCTCCAGGTTGAGGTCGATGTCGTCCACCCCCGCGCCCAGCTTGGCGGCGAAGTAATAGCGCAGGTATTCCGGATGCAGATGTTCCAGGTAGGTGCGCGCCTTGATGAAGGTGCCGCGCGACTTGGACATCTTGGTGCCGTCGACGGTGAGGAAGCCGTGGCACCACACCGCGGTCGGGCGGCGGTAGCCGGCCCCGCTCAGCATGGCCGGCCAGAACAGGGTGTGGAAGTAGGCGATGTCCTTGCCGATGAAGTGGTATAGCTCGCGGTCGGAATCCTTGTCCCACCAGGCGTGGAAGTCCAGGCCTTCGCGGCGGCACAGATTCTCGAAGCTGGCCATGTAGCCGATGGGGGCGTCGAGCCAGACATAGAAGTACTTGCCGGGGGCGTCGGGGATCTCGAAGCCCCAGTAGGGGGCGTCGCGCGAGATGTCCCAGTCGGACAGACCGGCTTCGAACCATTCGTTGAGCTTGTTGGCGATTTCCGGCTGCACGTGGCCGCGGGCGGCCCACTCGTGCAGGCCGTCCTCGAAGTCGCTGAGGCGAAAGAAGTAATGCTCCGAATCGCGGTATTCCGGCGTGGCGCCCGAGATGGCGGAGACCGGGTTTTTGAGATCGGCGGGGGTATAGGTCGCGCCGCAGACCTCGCAGGAGTCGCCGTACTGGTCCTTGGCCCCGCAGCGCGGGCATTCGCCCTTGATGAACCGGTCGGGCAGGAACATGCCGGCGACGGGGTCATAGGCCTGGCTGATGGTGCGGGTGACGATGTGGCCTTTCTCCTTGAGGCGCTGGTAGATCAGCGTGGCGAACTCGCGGTTCTCTTCGGAGTGGGTGGTGTAAAAGTTGTCGAAGTGGATCAGGAAGTCGGCGAAATCCTCGCGGTGCTCCTGGCCGATGCGCTCGATGAGCGCCTCGGGTTCGATGCCTTCCTGGCGCGCCTTGAGCATGATGGGCGTGCCGTGGCTGTCGTCGGCGCAGACATACAGGCACTGGTGTCCGCGCAGCTTCTGAAAGCGCACCCAGATGTCGGTCTGGATGTACTCCACCAGGTGGCCGAGGTGAATCGGCCCGTTGGCGTAGGGCAGGGCGGAGGTGACCAGGATTTTGCGTTGGGCGTCGCTCATTGCGAGGATCGAATCGTGCGTGCGGGAAAAGTCGGATAAGTTAACAGTATGCGCCTTGTCTTGCCAGACGAAAGGCGGGGTTATTCCAGCGCGCCGGGAGCGGTCGGGTATTCCGCGCACGGGGGTGCGGGGTTTCGAAGAACGGTGGGGTGTTGGTGTAGAATGCCCGCCCCTGATGAAAGTTAAGTGAACACCCGAGGTAGCAAAACCATGGCCGAAGTTTCACGCCTGCAGGTTGAGACAGCACTCAAGAATGTCCAGGACCCGTACCTGGGCAAGAATCTGGTCGAGGCCGGCGAGATCCGCGATATCAACGTCGAGGGCGGCCGGGTGGTCGTGCAGATCGGCTTGGGCTATCCCGCCAAGGGACTGGTCGATCGCCTGACGGAAGAGGTCAGGCAGGCGCTTTCCGGGATCGAGGGGGCGAACGATATCGATGTCCGGATCGGCTGGAACATCACCCCGCATGCCGTGCAGAAAAATCTCAAGCCCCAGGCCGGCATCAAGAACATCATCGCCGTCGCGTCCGGCAAGGGCGGGGTCGGTAAATCCACCACCGCGGTCAATCTGGCCCTGGCGCTGGCCGCCGAGGGCGCCCAGGTGGGCATACTCGACGCCGACATCTACGGCCCCAGCCAGCCGCGCATGCTGGGTATCCACGGCAAGCCGGAGTCCAAGGACGGTCGCTCGCTGGAACCGATGGAAAACTACGGTGTGAAGGCCATGTCCATCGGTTTCCTGATCGAGGAGGACACCCCCATGATCTGGCGCGGGCCGATGGTCACCCAGGCGCTGGAGCAACTGCTGAACGACACCCGTTGGGGTGACCTCGATTACCTGATCATCGATCTGCCGCCCGGCACCGGCGACATCCAGCTGACCCTGTCGCAGCGCATCCCCGTTTCCGGCGCGGTGATCGTCACCACCCCGCAGGACATCGCCCTGCTGGACGCGCGCAAGGGGCTGAAGATGTTCGAGAAGGTCGAGGTGCCGGTGCTCGGCATCGTCGAGAACATGAGCATCCACATCTGCTCCCAGTGCGGCCACGAAGAGCACATCTTCGGCACGGGCGGCGGCGAGCGCATGGCCCAGGATTACGGCGTGGATTTCCTCGGTGCACTGCCGCTGGACATCAACATCCGCGAGCAGGTGGACAACGGCCGACCGACGGTCGCAGCGGCGCCCGAAAGCCGGGTGACCGAGATTTACCGCGAGATCGCGCGCCACATGGCGGCCAAGCTGGCGGCGCAGTCGAAGGACTACAGCTCGAAATTCCCGAATATCGTCATCCAGAACAACTGATCCCATTCAAACCGGGGCGGGCGACCGCCCCGTCGGCGCGCGGGGCGTTTATGTCAATCAAGTCCGATAAGTGGATTCAACGCATGGCGGAAAACGAGGGCATGATCGAGCCCTTCGAGCCGGGTCAGATCCGGCATCACGGCGACCACCGCATCGTGTCCTACGGTACCTCCAGCTACGGCTACGACGTACGCTGCGCCGATGAGTTCAAGATCTTCACCAACATCAACACCGCCATCGTCGATCCCAAGGCCTTCGACGAAAAGAGCTTCGTCGACGTGAAGTCGGACGTGTGCATCATCCCGCCCAATTCCTTCGCCCTGGCCCGCACGGTCGAGTACTTCCGCATTCCGCGCAAGGTGCTGACCATCTGCCTGGGCAAGTCGACCTACGCCCGTTGCGGCATCATCGTGAACGTGACCCCGCTCGAACCGGAGTGGGAAGGGCACGTGACGCTGGAGTTCTCCAACACCACGCCGCTGCCGGCCAAGATCTACGCCAACGAGGGTGTGGCGCAGATGCTGTTCCTGGAATCCGACGAGGTTTGCGAGACCTCCTACAAGGACCGCGGCGGGAAGTACCAGGGGCAACAGGGCGTGACCTTGCCGAAGACGTGAAGTTGGTGAGGCGTAAGGCGTAAGGATACGGCCGCCGCTATCCCAATCCGTTAATTACCATGTCCGGTCCCTACCATCCGCTCCCGGGCGAGCGATACGAGTCCATTTCGATGGCCGCTTTTCGCGGCGATGCCGAGGCCCAGTACCGCTTGGGCGAGGTGTTGCGCCGTGGCCTGCTGGGGCAGACTGTCGATGAGCGCCAGGCCCGTTACTGGTACAACCGTGCGGCCCGCGGCGGACATCGCAGCGCCGCCTTTCTCGTCAACAACTGGCGTAACCGCCATCATTTCAAATAGCGCTTCGCGCGCTTCCGGTGCATTTACGCGTCCGGTGATGCCTCTATAAGCCACTGATTTTCTGTTCGATACGCCCTAGAATGGTGCCTTATTCGCTGCGTTGCCCTAGACTCGCCATCTTTGTGCTCCATTTCAGGTCAACGCCAATGTCAAATCTGAACACCGCGGTCGATACCTTTTTCGTTCTCATGGGTGCCATCCTGGTACTGGCCATGCATGCCGGTTTCGCCTTTCTCGAGGTGGGTACGGTGCGTGCCAAGAATCAGGTCAATGCTCTGGTAAAGATCCTCACCGACTTTTCTGTTTCCACCATTGCTTACTTCTTTATCGGCTATTACATCGCCTATCACACCAACTTTATGCACGATGCAGGGACGCTGGCGGCCGGGAACGGCCACGATCTGGTGAAGTTCTTTTTCCTGCTTACCTTCGCGGCAGCCATCCCGGCCATCATCTCCGGGGGCATCGCCGAGCGCGCCCGGTTTGTACCTCAACTGCTGGCGACCCTGATCTTGGTGGCGCTGGTGTATCCGTTTTTCGAGGGGCTGGTGTGGAACGGCAACCTCGGGTTTCAGCACTGGCTGACGGGTGCCTTCGGTTACCCGTTCCACGACTTCGCCGGTTCTGTCGTGGTACACGCGATGGGCGGCTGGATCGCGCTCGGCGCGGTGCTCGTGCTCGGCCCGCGGCATGGCCGTTATGGCAAGAACGGCGAGATCTACTCGCATCCGCCGTCGAGCATTCCCTTTCTAGCCCTGGGCGCCTGGATCCTGTGCGTCGGCTGGTTCGGGTTCAACGTGATGTCCGCTCAGGAGATTCAGAACATCAGCGGCCTGGTGGCGGTGAATTCGCTGATGGCCATGGTGGGCGGCACGCTCGCGGCTTTGGTCATCGGCCGCAACGATCCGGGTTTCGTGCATAACGGGCCGCTGGCCGGTCTGGTCGCGGTGTGCGCGGGGTCGGACATCATGCATCCGGTGGGTGCGCTGATCACCGGCGCGGTGGCCGGCGGCCTGTTCGTGTGGCTGTTCACGCTGACCCAGAACCGCTGGAAGATCGACGACGTGCTGGGCGTCTGGCCTCTGCACGGACTGTGCGGCGCCTGGGGCGGGATTGCCGCCGGTATCTTCGGGCTCAAGGCGCTCGGCGGGCTGGGCGGCGTGTCTTTCGGTTCGCAGGTGATCGGTACTGCTCTGGGGTGTGCGATCGCGTTGATCGGCGGGCTGGTGGTTTACGGCGTACTCAAAGCGACGGTGGGTATCCGCCTGACCGAGGAGGAGGAATATCAGGGCGCCGATCTGAGCATCCACCATATCCTGGCGAGCCCCGAATACGACCGCTAGCCGCCGTCTATCTGCCGCGTCCGTTTTGTTAAGATCATAGGGCGCGGCAGAGGCATCTCATGCCACGCACAAAGGAGCATGCATGGCGAGAGCGCAGGGTGGGTCGAACACGGTAAGGGGCGGCCCGCCGCGCTTCCCTGAACCCACTGCCAATCACATCGCCTCCGGCACCGGCGGGGACGGCGCATGAGTGTCTGGTTGCATCTGGGACTGCAGGCCGTCGGCGGCCTGGGACTGTTCCTGCTTGGCATGTGGCTGTTGACCGAGGGGCTCAAGCTCGCGGCCGGCCATACGCTGGAGCATGTGCTCGGCACCTGGACGCGGAACAAAAAGCGGGGCTTCGTCTCCGGGCTGGCCCTCACCGCGCTGGTGCAGTCCTCCAGCGCGGTGACCATGGCCACCATCGGCTTCGTGAACGCGGGTCTGCTGACCCTGGCCCAGTCCCTGTGGGTGATGTTCGGCAGCAACGTGGGCACCACCATGACCGGCTGGCTGGTCGTGCTGCTGGGCTTCAAGCTCGAGATCGACGCCTATGCCCTGCCGGTGATCGGCATAGGTGCCTTGTTGCGAATCTTCGCGCGCGGGGAGCGCACCCGTTCGCTGGGTGGGGCGCTGGCCGGTTTCGGTCTGCTGTTCATGGGCATCGAGGTGCTGCGCACGGCTTTTGCCGCGCACGGTCCCGGCGAGACCCTGCTGGTGCCGGCGTCGGCGGGACTGCCCGATCTGGTGCTGATGGTCGCCATCGGCATGCTGATGACCATGGTCATGCAGTCGTCCAGCGCGTCCATGGCCGTGCTGCTGACGGCCGTGCAGGGCGGTCTGCTGCCGCTCGAGGCGGCGGCCGCGGCGGTGATCGGCGCCAACATCGGTACCACGTCCACCGCGCTCATCGCATCGCTGGGTGCGACACCGGCCGCCAAACGGGTGGCTTCGGCGCACGTGGCCTTCAATCTCATCACGGGGATTGTCGCACTGGCCATATTGCCGTTGTTCATCTATGTCGTGCCCGCCCTGCAGCGGCTGACCCATGAAGGCCTGGATGCGACCACGACCCTGGCGCTGTTTCATACCCTGTTTAATCTGCTGGGGGTGGTGCTCATGGTGCCGCTCAGCGATCCGCTGCAGCGTTTTCTGTTACGCCGGTTCCGGACCGCCGAGGAGGATGAGGCACGCCCGCATTATCTGGACGGCAACATCGCGTCCATGCCGGATCTTGCCCGCACCGCCCTGATCAAGGAGCTCGGCCTCGTCGCGCCGATGATTACCGGGCTGGGCATGCAGTCCATTCATGCCGCCACGCGGGACGTCCATCCCCTGAACCGGCGCCGCCTGGCACTGGATCAACGGCTTGCCGCCATCAGCCGTTTCAGCTCCTCGGCGTCGCGCGAAACCTTGCCGAAGGAGATTGCGGTCAGCCTGGAAGAATCCATGCGTATCGTTCAGTACTACCTGAACGTGACGGATTTGTGTGTCGAACTGGCGGAGCTGCGCGTGGAACTGCGCACGGCGCACGAGACCGGGCTCAAGGAACCGATGGATGTCTGGCTGACCGCATTGTCGCGTCTGTTGGAGCTGAATGGCGAACCGGAAAAGTACGATGCAACCGCATACGAAAATCTCTATTCCACCGAGGAACAGACGCATGACGAGGTCAAGGACCGTCTGCTGGCGCTGGCGGCGGGTGCGCAGATCAGCGCCGAAACCCTGAGCACGGCCCTGCGGTTTTTGAGCCTGTCGCGCCGCATGGGCAAGCAGATGCGCAAGGCGATGAGGCATCTCGATGCGCTGGCACGGTATCAGGTCCCCGAGGCCGGCAACGAGGCGGCCTGAACCGGCGCGTTTACGCTACTTCCCGCCTAGCTGCCCGTGCCGAAAACAGTCCGTGGTGTGGTCGTTCACCATGCCGACGGCCTGCATGTAAGCGTAGCAGATGGTCGAGCCGACGAACTTGAAGCCGCGCCGTTTGAGTTCCCGGCTCATGGCATCCGATATCGGCGTCGAGGCCGGCACCTGCTTGAGCGTGCGCCAGGCATTCTGGACCGGTTTGCCGTCCACGAACTGCCAGATGAAATCCGCGAAGCAGTCGTATTCTTCCAGGACGTCCAGATAACGCTGCGCGTTGTTGATGGTCGCGTCGATCTTGAGCCGGTTGCGCACGATGCCGGCGTCATCCAGCAGCCGCCGCCTGTCGGCGTTCGTATAGCGTGCCACCTTGGCGGGGTCGAATCCTTCGAAGGCGCGGCGGTAGTTCTCCCGCTTGTTGAGTATGGTCGCCCAGGACAGACCCGCCTGGGCGCCCTCCAGGATCAGCATCTCGAACAGGTGGCGGTCGTCATGGTTGGGCACCCCCCATTCGTGGTCGTGGTAGTCCAGATAAAGCGGGTTGTTGGCCGGTGCCCAGCCGCAGCGCGTGATGTGCATGGTCTTGGCGTCATGGTTCACTGGCCTCCCATATTGGCGAACGGGGCATGGGGGCGCAATGGCCCGCGTGCCGGGAGCCAATGAATACCATCTAACGCCCGCGGCGTTCTATTTAGGCCTCGCTTTACGCGCTGCCCCGGCGGGCAGCCGGGGGGCTTTGGATTCAGGACAGGCCGGTATCAGTAGTCCGCTTCGAGCTTGAAGGCATTGAAGACCACATCCGAGGCCAGCATCCGGGCGCCATGGGTTACCGCATCCAGGATGTCGCCGTCACCCCAACCCAGATCGTGCATGGCCCCGATGTCGTCGGCATTCACCTCTGAAGGCCGCCCCACGGCTTTGAGGACGAACTGCAGCATGGCTTTTTCGCGTTCGTCCAGCGGGGCGCTCGAGGGGTCTTTCCTGAGTGCGTCCACCTGCTCCTGCGAGAGTCCGAAGCGGTTGATCAGCAGGCCGGTGTTCAGACCGATGCAGTACTCGCAATTGTTTTCCTGGGAAACCAGCAGGCGAATCATCGCCAGCAAGGGCTGGGTGAAACTCCGCTGGCTGGCGTTATAGGCAATGTATTCCCATTGTTGTTTGAGCAGCAGCGGGCTGACACTCATGATCGACAGGGCGTTGGGAACGCCGCCCAGTATTTTTTCCGCCTGGCGGTAGATTTCGGCTACATCGTCCTGGGCGGATTCGAGGGGTACGGTTGCGATCAAGGCCATGGTGGTTCTCCTGTTGTAGATGTTCGTATCGATGTGAAAAGACATGGATAAGACGGCAGTCGTCGTCCGGGCGTTTGCCTGGGTGATTATGGCACAGGTTGACAGATGTATGTCTTAGTCGTATATAAGTAAACGGTCACTAACTTGTGGCTGGTTGTTGTCATCGATCCGATACCTTTTCAGGAGGTGTGCCATGACAGGCTTTGACTCAGAATTGAATGCCGCGGGTCTCAATTGCCCGCTCCCCATCCTCAAGACCAAGAAGGCCATTACCGAGCTGCAGGCCGGCCAGGTCATCAAGGTGGTCGCCACCGATCCCGGTGCGGTGAAGGATTTCGAGGCCTTCTGCAAACAGACCGGGCACGAACTGGTTGAACAGGAGCAGGGCGGCGGCGAATTCGTTTTTTATATCCGCAAGCACTGAAGACACGACGAAAGGCGTGCGGTGGGGTGGTAGGCTATTCCCACCGCACCCGCTCGATGTCTGATATGCGCAAACGACTCAGTGCACCCGAACGGCGCGCCTCGATCGTCGAGGTGGCGGGCCGCCTGTTCGCCGATAAGGGGTTTCATGGCGTCTCGGTCGACCAGATCGTCAGCGAGGTCGGCGTCAGTCCGGCGGTGCTGTATCGCCACTTCAGCTCCAAGGAGCAGCTCTACGAGGCGGTGCTGGAAGAGCTCTCCGGTACCCGCGAGGACTACGTGGAAGCGGTGGTGGAAACCGAATCGGATTTTGCCGCCGTGCTGCGTGCCCTGACCCGGGTGTTCGTGGGCAGTATCGCCTGGCGGCCGGAGCTGCTGCGCATGGAGTTGCACAGCATGCTGGAAGGCAATGAGGCGGCGCGGGCGTTTTTCAACAACCGTTGGAAGACGTTTACCGATTACATCGAGTTCAATCTGGGGGAGCTGGAGCAGAGCGGGAAGATCCCCGCCCTGGACAAGCGGGCGGCGGGATTGATGTATCAGGGCATGATTCGCGAGGCCTTGTTGACCAAGTGCCTCGACCCGCACGACCGCTTCAACGAGATTTCATTGGATGCGTTGACTGACCGGCTGGTGGATTTGTTCCTGGATGCGGTGCGGTATAACGCACCGGACAGCGCCTGAGGTATTCGCCTTAATCCCTTTGATGGCCCCTGGCCCAGGCGAGGAACTCGTCCTTGGGCATGGCCGGGGCGAACAGGTATCCCTGGACGGTGTCGCAGCCCTGTTCGCGCACGAATTCCAATTGCGATTGCGTTTCCACGCCTTCGGCGCAGACCGTCATGTCGAGGCTGTGGCCCATGGCGATGATGGCGCTGGTGATGGCGGCGTCGTTGGGGTCCGTGACCACGTCGTGTACGAACGACTGGTCGATCTTGAGGGTGGAAACCGGGAAGAGCTTCAGCTGGCTCAGGGAGGAGTAGCCGGTGCCGAAGTCGTCGATGGCGAGCCGGATGCCTGCCTCGTGCAGTGACAACAGCATGGCGCGCGCCTGGGGATGGGTCATCAGAAAGCTCTCGGTCAATTCCAGCTCGATGCTGGCGGCGCAGATGTCTGCCGTGACGATCTGGTCGAGAATGCGTTGCTGCAGATCGCGCTGGACGAATTGCCGCCCGGACAGATTGAGCGACAGCGTCAGATCCGGAAAGCCCGCCTGGTTGAATTCGAAAACGGAACGGCAGGCGGTGCGTATCACCCATTCGCCCAGCGGAATGATCAGCCCGGTGGTTTCCGCGACCGGAATGAAACGGTCCGGCGGAATATTGCCTTCCTCGGGGTGCAGCCAGCGCAGCAGCGCTTCGGCGCCTACGCAGCGCCCGCTCGCGGCATCGATCTTGGGCTGGAAGTGGAGATGGAAATCCTCGTTTTCGATCGCGGCGCGCAGCGCGTGCTCCAGGTCGAAACGGTGACGCGCTTTGAGGCTGAGCTCCTTGGTGTAGGTGTGCACGCTGTTGCGGCCTGATTCCTTGGCGGCGTACATGGCGGTGTCGGCGTGTTTGAGCAGGTCGTCGAAATCCGTGCCGTGCTTCGGAAAGAAGCTGATGCCGATGCTGGCGGTGACGACCAGCTGCGTATCATCGAGTTGCAGGGGCTGTTCGATCGAGGTGAGGAGGCGTTCTGCCATGTCCTCGGCATCGTCGATCGCGTGCAGACCCTCGAGCAGAATGATGAATTCGTCCCCGCCGAGTCGGGCGACGGAATCGTCCTCGCGCAGGGTGTCGCAGATGCGCTCGGTCACGCTCTTGAGCAGCTGGTCGCCACAGGCGTGTCCCAGCGTGTCGTTGATCTCCTTGAAGCGATCCAGGTCCAGGAACAGCAGGGCGAGCATGGTGTCGTCGCGGCGCGCACGCTTGATGGCGTGGGCGACGCGGTCGCTGAGCAGCAGGCGGTTGGGCAGGCCGGTCAGCGGATCGTGCTGGGCGATGTACTGCAGCTGGGCCTCGTCTTCGAGCTGACGCGTGATGTCGCGGCCGGTGCCGACCAGGCCGATGGCGTTGCCGTTGGTGTCGCGCAGCACCACGGCGTGGAATTCGTGCATGATTTCCTGGCCGTCGCGGGTATAAAGCGGGAGGACGATGGATGCGCTGCCGGTGACGATGGTTTCCTTGATCGCGGTCTCGATGGAGGTCTTGTGCGTTTCGTTGAAGAAATCGGTCGGCAGCATGCGGGAGATTTCCTGGTCCGTATAGCCGGTACGGGTGCTGAAGGTGCGGTTCCAGCGCAGCAAGCGTCCGTCCAGGCCGATGACGTAGAACAGGTCGTACATGCTGTCGAGGGCGAGGCGGGTGAAATGTTCCGCCTCGCGCAGGGCCTGTTCGGCCAGAGCGCGGTCGGTGACGTCCTGGATGAACCCGGTGGCGAAAACCGCGCGTCCATCTGCGTCGTGTTCGATGTAGGCATGGTTGCGCAGCCACACCCATTCGCGACGGGTTTTGTTCCAGATACGGTATTCCATCAGGAACTCATTGGTGGCGCCGTCAATCGCCTTGCGGATCCGGTCCAGGTATTTGTCCCGGTCGTCGGGATGAACCCGTTCGATCCAGCTTTGCGAATCGGTATTCATTTCCTGCACGTCGATGCCGTACAGGTCGTAGGCGCGCGAGCTGTAATAGTGCGGGTTGAGGTCGGGCAGCGGGGTGGTGTAGATGACGCCGGGGACGGCCTCGATGACGCCGCGCAGGCGGGCTTCGGAACTGCGTGCGCTGTCCAGCAGGCGCTGGAACTGCAACGCCTCGCTGAGCTGGCGGGCAATGGATTCGAGCAGCGGAATCTGATCTTCGCCAAAGGCTTCGTCGTTGGTGAAGCTGACGATGCTCAGTGCGCCCAGCGGCTGGGTCTTGTCCAGGATCGGCACCACGATCAGGCTGCGTATGCCGGTGGCGACGAAATACGGATTGGCGAACGGGCTGTCGGGATAATGGTTGGCGATCTGGGCGCGGCCGGTGCGGAAGGCGATGCCGGCCAACCCCTGGTCGGCAGGAAAGGGTTTGTCGAAGCGATGTTCCGGATGGCCCTCCGCGTGTTCGTGAGTCGTCCAGCGGTAGCTCAGGGTGGGTTGTTCGTCATCCTTGAGCGCAATACCGCCGCCGTTGCCGCCGGTCAGTTCCGCGGCGCGAAACAGGGCGCGCCGGGCGACCCCTTCCAGGTCGGTGCGGGTGGACAGCTCCTGGATGATGTCCACCAACAGGTTTTCGCGTTCCCGGGAGCGCTTGAGTTCGCGCAGGTCGGTATAGACCCCGACCAGGGTCCGGCGTCCGTCGAGCTGGGTTTGTACCTTATGGGCCACAAGGCGGCAGGGGATTTCTTCCTGGTCGGCGGAAATCAGACAGACATCGCCTTCCCAGCGTCCTGAGTCGATGATGGTGTTGTGAATCTGCGTGGTATTCGCTGCCGGGCTTTGCCGATGGTAGGCACTCGTAGGCAGCGTGCGCAGCTCTTCCAGGGAGCGGCTCAGCCAGCTGCGCAGGGTTAGGTTGGCGTAGATGAACTCTTTCGATTCATCGAGGATCAGAACTCCGACACCAACAGTGTCAACGATGCTCTTTAAGTAGGCGCGATCCTCGATGACCTGACTGACGTCGTCCATTGTTTCGGGCTGGAAGTTCATCCTGAGGTTGTCCAATAACCGCCTGCCGGCTCAGTATAGCATCGGCTGTTCGCGTACAATCCCGTGGAAGCCGGCGGTGTCGTCGGCGGTTTGTTGTATCGTTTTCGATTCTGCTGGTAACGGATGCAGCTGACAAATAGGCTAGCATGATATGGAACTGACAGGTTTCCAACACGGCAAGGTCATTGCGGATCTGAGGTCGCGCGAGGAGGTTGCCGACTGTGATCTGGTATGGCTCGATTTTTTCCCGGGGGAGACCAATTGGCCGGAGCGGGTCGGCCAGCTCACCGGATTGCACATACACGAGGAACACCTGTGGGACAGTACCAACCGCCAGCATCCGCCCATTTATGACTACACGGCGGAATACGAGCTGCTGGTGCTGCGCAGCCTGATTCCCGGCGCCAAGGAGTCGCTGACCGCGACCCGCTCCATTTCCATTTATCTGTCCGAGAAGGTGCTCATCACGATCCGGACCGGTCCGGAGCCGGTGCTGGACCGGTTGAAGAAACGGCTGACCGCTGGCCTCATGCGGGCGCCGGACGGTCCGGTCAATCTGCTTTCGCTGATCCTGACCTTTCTCGCGGACGAATTCCTTGCGCTGCGCGAGCCGTTGTCCCTGCAATTGGAAAACTGGCAGTCGCGCCTGCTGGACGAGCGCAACGACTTCACCGAATGGCGGCGTCTGATGGACATGCGCGGTCAGCTGCGGCGCTTCGAATTGCAGATGGAAGGGCAGTTGAACGTCCTGTCCAGCTGGCGTCTGGACACCGATTTCCTGATATCCGATCACCTGGCGGTGCGCTTCAGCAACGTCGAAGAGCATCTGCAGCGCGTGCTGGGGCACGTGCGCTCACTGGAGCAGGACATCGAGTCGCTGGTGCAGATCTATTTTTCCGTGTCCAGTCAGCGCACCAACGAAACCATGCAGGTCCTGACGGTGATTTCGGCCATTTTCCTGCCGCTGAATCTGATTGCAGGCATCTTCGGCATGAACTTCGAGGACCAGCCCCTGCTGCATTCGTCGCACGGCTTCTGGTTCATCCTCGGGCTGATGATCGTGATCATGTTCGTCATGCTGTGGCTGTTCCGGTCCCGCAAGTGGTATTAAGGGTAAGGCGTAAGGCGTAAGGCGTAAGGCGTGGGTACTACACTTCGCCTAACTCCTAACGAAACCCTCACCAGGGGATCGGTTCGCGGTCGCGGAAGAATCCGCCGCTGGGGCCGTCCTCGGGCAGGGTCGCCAGCCACACCACCGTATCGGCCCCTTCGGCCACCGTCCGCGTGGCGTTGGGTCCGCCCATATCGGTCTGCACCCAGCCGGGGCACACCGAGTTGACCTTGACCCCCGTGTCCTGGAGTTCGTCGGCGAGAATGCGCGTCACGGCATTGAGCGCCGTCTTGGAGAGGCGATAGGCGGGGCAGCAGCCGTTCATCTCCGACAACTGTCCCATGCCGGACGACATGTTCACGACGCGTCCGCGCCGCCCCTGCATCAACGGAACCAGGGACTGGCATACCCGCAGCGCCCCGAAAGTGTTGGTTTCCATGGCCTGGCGCAGGATTTCGATATCCGCCTTGAGTGCGCTGCTTTCAGGCTCGCCGGGCGAAGGGTCGGGGAAAATACCTGCATTGTTCACCAGCACATCGAGCCGACCGTGTTCTTTTTGAATGTACTGCGCCAGCCGCTTGATGCTGTCGAGTGCGGTGACGTCCAGAGTCTGGAACTCGACGTCGAGTCCCTCGTCGCGCAGTTTCTGCGCAGCCAGCTCGCCCTTGAGGGTGGCCCGTGCCGTCAGGATGACGTGATAACCCTTGCCGGCAAGCTGACGGGAGGTTTCCAGGCCGATGCCGCGGTTGGCACCGGTCACGACTGCTATGGGTTTTTCGGACATGATGGGTGACCGTCTGCTGTTCGTGGTTTTAGTCTGACAACGCCCGGGTGTGGCGGTTTGGTCGCATGGCGCAGTGACCTCATCCCGCTGCCGCCGGGTGCGGACCCTGAACAGCATAGCCTACAAAAAGCCGCGGCGTGCCATGGCACGCCGCGGACGGGGTTGCAGCCGGCTCGAGGCCTGGCGCCAGGATCAGCCGAGTTCTTTTTTGCTGAAGTACCAGTCGGTGTACTCGTAACCTTCACCGGCTCGTGCCTCGGCAGCCTCCGCCGTCTGCGGCGGCGGTACGATGACCTTGTCGCCGGGCTGCCATCCTTCGGGCGTGGCACAGGCGTTGGCCGAAGAGGTCTGCAGGGCTTCGAGCAGACGCAGGAACTCGGGGATCGAGCGGCCGTTGGTCATCGGGTAGTACACCATGGCGCGCAATACGCCCTCGGGGTCGATGATGAAGGTCGCGCGCACCGCGGAGGTGTCGCCCGCGCCGGGGTGGATCATGCCGTAGGCCTTGGCCACCGCCATGCTCAGGTCCTCGATGATCGGGAACTGGATGTCGACCCCGAACTTCTCCTTGATGTTGCGCACCCAGGCCAGGTGGGAATAGATGCTGTCGATGGACAGCCCCAGCAGGTCGCAGTTCCTGGCCTGGAATTCGTCGTAGTGCCTGGCGAAGGCGGTGAACTCGGTGGTGCACACCGGGGTGAAGTCGGCCGGATGTGAGAACAGGATCAGCCAGCGGCCCTTGTAGTCCGACAGCTTTTTCACGCCGTGCGTGGTCTTGGCCTCGAAGTACGGGGCCGGTTCGTTGATCCGGGGCATGCCCGGGGCATTGCTCTCTACGTTTTCCATGACGTCTCCTGAATGATGCGATGTGGTTGGGACGTCTTAAATATTAGTAATCGCTTATATTTAAGGCTAATTGATTGTGAAAATATGGATCATAGGTTCCGGCTATCACTTAAGGTCCGTTATGGGCAATGGGTCTTGCCGGCCAAATCCACCGGCCCGATTCACGTTGCAATTTCCGCGTATTGGGTTAAACACTGGGGAGCCATGCCGCGTCTGGCAGACGGCTGTGCCGCAGCATATCGCCGCCGCCGTTGCCTGGCCATGGTAAAGCTAAAGCCCGTTATGAGCGAAGCAGCGAAAATCGAGCCGTTCGGCCATCACCTGCGTTACGAGGCAAGGTTTGAGCGCAAGCGGGCAGCTTATTCGGGCCGCATGCGGCCTGTTTTCTGCCCAACACGTATGAGAGTGTCCATGACTGACCAAGTACACATGACGCGAGAAAGGCTGGAACAGGCCTTTCGCGATCCCGCCGCGGTTTTTGCCGGCCCGGAGGAGGTCGTCGATCATCCCGATCTGACCCTGGATCAGAAGATCCAGATCCTGAGTGCCTGGGAATACGATGCGGCGGAGGTGGCGGTGGCCGAGGAGGAGGGCATGCCGGGTCCCGACGACGATTTGCTGCGCCGTATTCTGCTGGCGCTGGACACGCTGGTACAAGACTTCGAGCGTCAGCCCGTTGCGCCCACCAAGCAGCATGGCCTGCTGGGCACGGCACTTAAACGCGGTTAATCGTCCTCAGGTGTGATGCCGGACGATGAGTAGCGTGGCCAGGCCGAGGAAGGAGGCGTAGCCCACCACGTCGGTGAAGGTAGTGAGGATGGTGGCCCCCGCCACGGCGGGGTCGATGCCCATGCGGCGCATGATGAGGGGCAGGACCATACCCACCAGGCCGGCGTTGAGGAGGTTGATGATCATGGCCAGGGCGATGATGCCGCCGATCTGATCGTTGCCGAACCACCATACGGCAATCAGAGCGACGACCAGGGCCCATAGCAGACCGTTCAGCAGGCTGACGGAAATCTCTTTCAGGAACAGCCAGCGCAGGCTGGAGGAGGCCACCTGCCCCAGCGCCTGGGCGCGGATCACCACGGTCATGGTCTGGGTGCCGGCGATCCCGCCCATGCTGGCGACGATGGGCATGAGCACGGCCAGCGTGACGAGCTGCTGCAGGGCGCCCTCGAACCGGCCGATCACCCAGGAGGCCAGGAAGGCGGTGGCGAGGTTGATGCCAAGCCAGACGGCACGCCGCCGCGTGCTGGGCCAGATGGGCGCGAACAGGTCCTCTTCGGTTGGGCCGGTCATCGGCGTGACCGCGGCGTGTTCCGCCTCCTCGCGGATGAGGTCCACCACGTCGTCGATGGTGATACGACCGAGCAGGCGGCCGTTTTCGTCGACCACCGGCGCGGTGATCAGGTCCAGGTCCTCGAACCGTTTGGCCACTCCCCCGGCCTTCATGTCTGCCGGGATCGGTTCGATCCCCTGATTCATGACCTCGGCCACCGTGTTGTCCAGTTCGCTGGCCACCAGCACCGAGAGCGGCAGGATGCCCAGATACTTGTCGAAGCGGTTGACCACGATCAGGTTGTCGGTGGCCTCCGGCAGCTCACCATGACGGCGCAGGTAACGCAGCACCACGTCCAGCGTGACGTTGGCGCGCACCGTGATGGTGTCGGTGTTCATCAGGCCGCCGGCCGAGTCTTCCGGATAGGACAGCACGGACTCCAGGCGGTGGCGGTCCTGCTTGTCCATGGCCTCCAGGGTCTCGGCCATGACCTGGGCGGGCAGATCCTGGATGAAGTCGGCGAGGTCGTCGAGGTCGAGGTCGCGGATGGCCGAGAGCAGCTCCTCCGTGTCCATCTCGCGGATCAGGCTGGCGCGGATCTCGTCACCCAGATGGACCAGCACTTCACCGTCGTTTTCGGAATCGACGAGTTCCCAGACCAGTTCGCGCCGGGCGGGCGGCAGCGTCTCGAGCAGATGGGCGATCTCGGCCGGATGCAGCGCATTGAGCATGGAACGCACCGCATCCAGGGCCCCGCTGCGGATAGCGCCCTCCTCGAAGACGGAGGCGAGGTGCTCAAGCAGATGCTCGGTCTTGGTCCGAATCTCGGTTTCGGCCATGGGGCGCCCTCGGGAAAAAGTGGATACTCAGCCGCTCAGTGTAACAAGGGCGATGCCGCGATTGATACGGACTGCCGGTCCGAAGCCCGGCAATCGATCATGTTGCCCTGCACCAGCGCCGGTTACTGCTTTCTCCGCATGCGGTGCGGGTACGGCTCATGTGAGTACGAGACCTTCGTTCAGTTCCTCGAGCAGGGCGTGGATGGTGCGTGAGTCGTGGGTACGCAGGATGCGCTTGGTGGGTTTGGCGAGGGTGTCGATGCGGGTGTTCTGGATGACCCGTTTCACCTCCAGCATGGTGGCGGGCTGCATGCTGAATTCCCGCAGCCCGAGCCCCAGCAACAGGCGGGTATAGCGGGGATCGCCCGCCATTTCACCGCACATCGAAACGGGAGTGCCGGCATCGCTGCCTGCCTGCAGGGTCATGTGGATGAGCTTCAGCACGGAAGGATGCAGCGGGTCGTAGAGGTAGTTGACCTCTTCGTCGATCCGGTCGATCGCCAGGGTGTACTGGATCAGGTCGTTGGTGCCGATGGAGAGAAAATCCAGCCGTTCCGCAAAGGCATCCGCGACCAGAGCCGCCGCAGGCACCTCGATCATCGCGCCCAGCGCCAGGTTTTCGTCAAAGCGTTTGCGCTCACTGCGCAGCTCCGCCTTGGCCTGTTCCACCAGTTCCAGGGCGAGATCGAGTTCCTGCACGCTGGTCAGCATGGGAAACATCAGTCGCACCGGCCCGTTGGCGGCCGCGCGCAGGATGGCGCGCAGCTGAGGCATGAACTGGCCGGCATCCTTCAGCGAACGGCGGATGGCGCGCAGCCCGAGGGCGGGGTTGGGTGCCAGCGCCCCTTCGATTTCAGTTCCGCACTCCTTGTCGGCGCCCAGATCGAGTGTGCGGATGGTCAGCGGTTTGCCGTCCAGGGAGCGCACCACCTGACGGTATACCCGCAGCTGTTCGTCCTCGTCGGGTTCCGTGTCGCGGTTCATGTACAGGAATTCGGTGCGATACAGGCCCACGCCCAGCGCGCCGACCTGGCGCAGTGCGCGCAGGTCCTCCTTCAATTCGATATTGGCGTGCAGGGTGATGTCGACCCCGTCGAGGCTGCGTGCCGGCAGGTTACGCAGTTTGTCCAGTTCGCGGCGCTGGCGCCGGAAGGCCTCTTGGCGTTTGCGGAAATGGCGCAGGATGCCGGCATCCGCGCCCGCGATGATCATGCCGGCGCCGCCGTCGAGGATGATGGACTCCTCCTCGGCGAGCAGGCGGCAGGCATTGTGGATGCCGACTACGGCGGGAATGCCCAGGCTGCGGGCGAGGATCGCGGTATGTGAGAGCGGTCCGCCGTATTCGGTGATGAAGCCCGCGACGTTCTGGTGTTCGAGCATGACGGCATCGGCCGGCGTCAACTCGTCCGCGACCACGATGTGTCCGCGCAGGCTCTTGGAGAGCATGTCCTCGCGGGTTTCCTGATTCAGCAGGATCATCTGGATAAGGCGGATGACGTGCTCGATGTCGTCCTTGCGAGTACGCAGGTAGGGATCTTCCATTTCATCGAAGACGGCAACCAGCTTGTCACGCTGCAGCTTGAGCGCCCATTCGGCGTTGCAGTTCTGCGTGCGGATGATTTCCACCGGCGCTTCCGCCAGCAGACTGTCGTTGAGCATCAACAGATGCGCATCGATGAAGCTGGCTACATCCGCGGGGGCTTTGTCGGGGATGTGGTTGCGGATATCACTCAACTGGGCGGCGGCCTTTTTCAAGGCCGACCGATAGCGCCGTACTTCCGCATCGATGAACTTGTCGGGAATGGCATATTCGTACAGCTCGGGCTGATTGCGCTCGAGCAGGCGCACCTTGCCGATGGCAACGCCACGCGAAACTCCTATGCCGTCCAGCAGTAGACTCATGAACTATTTCCCATCCTCAGCCGTTCGCCCCTGTCATGCCCGGGCTCCGGTCTTGTCGTGTTTTTGTTGAGTACCCGATCCTTGGGCAATCTAGGAAAATACTGGAATGGCCGAGCGTTGTCGATGGTTACTCGGATTCGCCGAATCGGTCGTTGATCAGCGTTTCGAGTTGCTGCAGGGCTTCTTCTTCATCTTTGCCGCTGACGTGCAGGCGCAGCGTCGAGCCCTGGCTGGCGGCCAGCATCATGACGCCCATGATGCTTTTGCCGTTGACGCGCTGGCCGGATTTTTCCACCTCGATATCCGCGGCGAACTGGGAGGCGAGGTTGACGAACTTGGCTGCCGCGCGGGCGTGCAGACCGAGTTTGTTGACGATGGCGATGTCCTTGCTCGGCATGGTTATGTCTGGCTGCAGATAACGACCCCGTCGTGCCCGCCGCTGATGGCCTTGGCGGCCAGGGCGTCGAGGTCGAGGTCCGGGTAGTTGAAGATACGCACCAGCATGGGCAGGCTGAGACCGGCGATGACCCGGACGTTCTCGTTGCACAGCCGCGATGCGATATTGCTCGGGGTGGATCCGAACATGTCGGTGAGCACCAGCACGCCGTCGCCCTCGTCCACTTCCTGGCAGTATTCCTGGGCGCGCTGATGCTGCCGCTCGGGGTCGCAATTGAGCGAAATGGCCAGGGTGCGCGTCTTCAGCGGACAGCGGCCCAGCATGTTGCGGGCCGTGCTGAGCAGGTCTTCCCCCAGCAGATTATGCGTAATGATGAGCAGTCCAACCGACATGGCGTGCCTAGTTTGCCCTGAACCGGGACAGGGTGCTAGTTGAGTTCTCTATGGCGTACGTTGACCTGTTCCCCGTAGCCGCCGCGAAAATGGGCTGCGAGGCGTTCCGCCATGTAGACGGAGCGGTGCTGGCCGCCGGTGCAGCCGATGGATACGCTCAGGTAACGCCGGTTGCCGGCCTCGAATTCCGGCAGCCAGGTTTCCAGAAAGCGCGTGATCATGCTGAACATCTTTTCGACCAGCGCGTGCCCTTCCAGGAAATCCATCACGGGCTGGTCCAGGCCGGTATGCTGGCGCAGGCGCGGTTCCCAATGGGGGTTGGGCAGGCAGCGGATGTCGAATACGAAATCCGAATCGGCCGGCGTGCCGTGCTTGAAGCCGAACGACTGGAACTGGATGGAAAGGTTGCCGGTCTCGCGCAGTCCGACACGCTGGCGCAACATGCTGTTGAGTTCGTGTACGTTGGTGCGCGTGGTGTCGATGATGAGATCGGCGCAGTTCGAGATGTGCGTCAGCAGGCTGCGCTCCAGATGCACGGCCTCGATCAGCGGGAGTCCCTTGCGGCTCAGGGGATGTCTGCGCCGGGTTTCGTTGAAACGCTTGAGCAGCGTCTCGACCTCGGCCTGCAGGAAGATGATGTCCAGGTCGACGCCGCGTGAGCGGATCTCCTCGACGATCTGGGGAAAGCGTTCCAGTTCCTCAACGCCGCTGCGTGCATCGATGCCCACCGCAGCCTGATCGTACAGGCGTAATTTGCGTTCCAGCAGTTCATCCACGAAGGCGGTGAGCAGACCGAGGGGTAGGTTGTCGACGCAGTAGTAGCCCTCGTCTTCGAGGGCGTGCAGTGCGACGGTTTTTCCTGATCCCGAAAGCCCGCTGACTATAACGAGCTTCATGTTCTGTTCATGATGGTCTGCTGACGGTCCGCGAGGTCGCTGCCGGCATTGTAGCCGCCTTCGCGCAACAGGTGGATGCGTACGGCGGCCTCGACCAGCACCGCGAGGTTGCGCCCCGGCGCCACCGGGATGGTGACCTCGGGAATCTGCAGCCCCAGGATCTCGCGATAGCGGACCCTGCCCTGCAGACGGTCGTTTTCGCTCATGCGCACCTCGCGGTAGTGTTTGAGATGCACGATCAGACGCAGGTACTTGCCGTTCTTGATGGCGTTGTCGCCGTACATGGAGCGGATGTTGAGCACGCCCAGGCCGCGCACCTCGAGAAAGTCCTGCAGCACCTCCGGGCAGGAGCCGTGCAGGATGTCCGGCGCGATGCGGGCGAACACCGGCGAGTCGTCCGCGATCAGGCGGTGTCCGCGGTTGATCAGGTCGAGCGCAAGCTCGCTTTTGCCGACGCTGCTTTCACCCGCCAGCAGCACGCCGATACCCATGACCTCCATGTAGACGCCGTGCACGGTCGTCGATTCCGCCATGCGGTTGGTCAGGTAATAGCGCAGGATCGAGATGACCTCGTATCCAGGCATCGGCGTATTGAACAGCGGGACCTGGTAGCGGTCGGCGAGTTGCAGGAAGTACTTGGGCGGCTTTTCGCCGTCGGCCATCAGGATGATGGCGGGCTTGCTGTGGAAAAGCTCTTCGTAGGTGTCCTGCAGCGAGTTCTTGCGCAGACGGGTCAGGTAGGCCATCTCGACTTCGCCGATGACCTGAATCTGATTCGGATGAATCAGGTTGAGGTGGCCGAGCAGGGAGGCGCCGCCCTGCTTGACCACTTCCTGTTCGAGTATCTGGTCGCCACCTTCATGACCGGCGACCCAGGAGAGCTTGAGCCGGTCCCGCATGGTATCGAACAGATAACGTGCAGAGATGGCTTTGCTCATGTCGTCACTCACGCGGCGTCGCTGACCTTGCGGCTCGCAACTTGGTTAAGCATGGCCTCGGCGGTACCCGCCGAGCGCAGGTGTTCGACCGCTTCCGCATCGGAAAACAGGGAGGCGATGGCGGCGATGACATTCAGGTATTCCTGGCTGGCCTCTTCCGGCACCAGCATACAGAACAGCATGTCGACCGGGACATGGTCCGCGGCGTCGTAATCGATGGGTTGCGCCAGTTTGATCAGTGCGGCCTTGAGGTGTTTCGCCGAGGCAATCCGGGCATGGGGTATGGCAATGCCTTTGCCCAGCCCGGTATTGCCCAGGCGTTCACGGCCGATCAGTCCGTCGAAGATCTCGATGGCAGACGAGTCGTCGTCCGCGAGCAGCTTGCTGAGGGCCTCCAGTGCCGCCTTCTTGCTGTTCGCGTTCAGGTCGTAACAGACCCGTTCGGAGCTGAGTAGATCGCCGATGTTCATGATGCAGGTGTCAGGAGGCCTGGTTGCGGTGAGAGCCTTCAGCCCGGTGATGATCCTGAACCTTGTCCTTGTGTTTCAGTACCTGGCGATCCAGCTTGTCCGACAGAGCGTCGATAGCGGCGTACATGTCTTCGTCAACGGCGTCGGCAAACAGCTTGTTGCCGCTGACCAGGATGCTTGCCTCGGCCTTGTGGCGGAGTTTTTCGACCGAAAGGACCACGTGGACGTCGATCACGTTATCGAAATGGCGTTCGAGCTTGCCCATTTTGTCCGTGACGTAGTCGCGCAGGGCGGGGGTGATGTCCATGTGGTGACCTGTGAGATCGAGTTGCATTGTGGTTACTCCTCTTGATAGGCCTCGTGGCCTGCGTTGTACCCTGTGGTTGGAGGCGGGAAGTCTAGCCTCAGGCTTCCCGAACGGGAATCGCAAAGGGCATGACTGATTCCCGTTGGACGACAACACGCCCGCGGGCACTGCCGGGCGGCAGGGCCAGTCAGTGACGGCGGGCGTATTAAGACGGTTCATGTGTCAGCATTCAGACCAGTCGACGGCGCTCGTTGGAAGGCGCGATGTTCATGCCCTCGCGGTACTTGGCTACCGTGCGGCGGGCGACCTGTATCCCCCTTTCCTTGAGGATAGTCGCAATCCGGCTGTCGCTCAGGGGTTTGCCCGAGTCCTCCTCGGCCACCAGCTTGCGGATCATGGCGCGGATGGCCGTGGCCGAGCATTCCCCGCCGTCGGCGGTGCCGACATGACTGGAGAAGAAGTACTTGAATTCGAACACCCCGCGGGGCGTGTGCATGTATTTCTGGGTGGTGACGCGCGAAATGGTGGATTCGTGCATTTCGAGCTCTTCGGCGATGTCGCGCAGCACCAGCGGCTTCATGGCCTCTTCGCCGTATTCGAGGAAGGCCTGCTGGTGCTGGACGATGGCGCTGGCGACCCGCAACAGGGTCTCGTTGCGGCTTTGCAGGCTCTTGATGAACCAGCGCGCCTCCTGCAGATGATTGCGCAGGTATTGGTTGTCGGTGCTGGTGTCGGCGCGCTTGACGAAACTGGCATACAGCGGGTTGACCCGCAGGCGGGGGGAAATCTCGGGATTCAGTTCGACCTGCCAGTGGCCGCTGAGCTTGCGCACATAGACGTCGGGCACGATGTATTCGGTGCGGCTGCTGCCGACCAGGCTGCCGGGGCGCGGATTCAGGCCCTGGATCAGCTCGATGATCGGCTGCAGGTCATCTTCGTTCACCTTCAGGAGCCGGCTGAGCTTGCGGGTGTCGCGTGCCGCCAGCAGGTCCAGATGCGCGTCGACCAGGGTCTTGGCCTGGGCGAGCCAGGGGGTGTCCGTGGGGAACTGCCCCAGCTGGATCAGCAGTGCCTCGCGCAGGTCGTGGGCGCCGCAGCCGATGGGGTCGAAATGCTGGATGAGGTGCTGCATGGCCAGCACTTCGTCCAGGTCCACGTCCAGGTCGTGCGCGAGCGCGGCGTGGATCCTTTCGATGGAGTCCTGCAGATAGCCGTTTTCGTCGATGGAGTCGATCAGCGTGCTCGCAATGGCGCGGTCCTGTTCACTCAGCGAGGTCATGTCCAGTTGCCACTGCAGGTGGTCCTGGAGGGTCTCCTCGTCGCCGCTTTGATAATCGATCGGATCGCGGGCGTCGTAATCGGGGGTGCCGACCAGGGGGGTGGGCAGGTCGTAGATGTCCTCCCACTGGCTGTCCACCGGCAGGTCCTCGGGGATGGTGTCTTCCGCCGTGGTGCCCAGGTTTTCGCTTTCCTCGGAGAGGGATTGACCGTTGCCGTTTTCGGAGGCGCTCGCCGTGGTTTCGGCCTCCTCCTCGACTTCCAGCATGGGATTCTGTTCCAGGGCCTCCTGGATCTGGGTGGTCAGTTCGAGTGTGGACAGCTGCAGCAGCTTGATAGCCTGCTGAAGCTGGGGGGTCATGGTGAGGTTTTGACCCAGGCGCAGATGTAGGCCGGTCTTTAACATAAGGCTACTTGATGGACTGCGCTGGTTGTCGGTTGATACATCTTCGGGGGGCGGCGGTTGGATAGTCGCCGTTTGGCTATATTCTGGCACGATATGTGCCGGCTTTTCATCGTCTGTGCCAATTATAGAGGAGCGGGGGCCAAAAGGGAGACTGCCTAAAGCCTGAATTCATGGCCCAGATAAACCTCCCGCACCTGTTCATTCTGCAGTATCTGCTCGGCCGATCCCTCGGCAATGATGTCTCCGGCGCTGAGGATGTAGGCGCGTGAGCAGATACCCAAGGTCTCACGTACATTATGGTCGGTGATAAGAACGCCGATATTGCGTTCCGTCAAATGTCTGATGATGCGCTGGATATCGAGCACCGAGATCGGATCCACCCCGGCGAAGGGCTCGTCGAGCAGGATGAAGGCGGGCTCCATGGCCAGCGCGCGGGCGATCTCGGCACGGCGGCGTTCACCGCCCGACAGCGACTGGCCAAGGCTGTCCGCGATGTGGTCGATTTGCAGGTCGTCCAGCAACTGAGTGAGTTTCTGCTTGCGCCCATCGGCATCCAGGTCCGTGCGCGCCTCCAGCACGGCCTGCAGATTCTGACGCACCGTCAGCTTGCGGAAGATCGATGCCTCCTGCGGCAGATAACCGATGCCCATGCGCGCCCGGGCGTGCATGGGAAAGCCGGTGATCTCCTGGCCGTCGAGCAGGATGCGGCCTTCGTCGCAGGGAATCAGCCCCACCACCATGTAAAAACAGGTTGTCTTGCCGGCCCCGTTGGGACCCAGCAGCCCCACGACCTCGCCGCTGTCCACATGGATCGACACGCTGCGTAGCACCGGGCGTTGGCGGTAACGCTTGCTCAGGTCGGTGGCCTGCAGGGTGCTCATGGCTTGGCGGGTGTCTCTTTGGCTTTGGGGGGCGGCGGAATGAGGATGGCGCGCACGGGTTTGTTGTCGCTGCCGCCGGCCTCCAGCCGGCTGTCGGTGATCTGGTAGACCACCCGGGCGCCGGAAAAACGGTTGCGTCCCTGCTGCAGTTCGACCCCGTCGGTGAGTACGATGCGATGCGTATTCGCCTCGTATTCCATGCGGGCGGCCCTGGCCTTGACCAGTTCGCCGTTGTCGGCCTGCTGCTGCAGGGTGGCGGGATCGCCCAGGGCGACGATGCGCGAGAGCTTGCGGGCCGGGGTCAGGTAGACCTCGACGCGATCCGCTTCCATATGCAGGGTGCCCTGCGTCAGGCGTACATGCCCCTGATAGATGCTGCGCCCGGTGCGGCCGTCCACCCGCACGCGGTCGGCCTTGATCTCGACCGGCTTGGTGGCGTCGGAACGCAGCGCGTAGGCCGGCAGCGCGAGACCGAGCAGCAGAGCGAGCAGCAGGAGTCGTTCAAGGCGCATAGTAGCCCCGGGCGTCGCGGTCGATATCGAGCATATTGTTCTGGAGATTGAGCCGCATGCCCTGGCCGCGTACATGCCAGCGGGTGCTGACCACCTGGGTGACGGCCTGGGTGACGGCCTCGCGTTTTTGTGGAAAGACCTGCACGTCGCTGGTCTGCACGTTGATCGGGTCGCGTTTTTCGGTGGCGCTGCTCTGGATCAGGATATCGCCGGGCAGGGTGATCAGCCGGTGGTTGTCGTTCAGCACAGCCTGTTCGGCGTGCAGGGTGATGTCGCCGCCCGAGGTGGGGTAGAACACCAGATGCGGCTTCTGGATCACGCTTTCCTTGTCATCGGGCTTATGGGTCAGCTCCGGGGCGTTGAGGCGATAGAGCAGGGCGCCGTCGACCGCTGTGACCTCGGTGGTGAACTCGTTCAGGGTCAGGTCGGGACCGACCAGCCGTGGGGGCTGCGGTGCATTTTCCTGTTGCTGCAGGTTGTTCAGCCACCAGCTCAGCAGCGCCACGCTGCCGACACTGAGCAACCCCAATGTCATTCTCAGCTTCATGCCAGGTAGGATTCGAGCATCGCGTCGAGTTTGCCCTGGGCCTTGAGGATCAGTTCGCAGACCTCGCGCCCCGCGCCGCGCCCGCCGGCCTTCTGGGTGACCCAGTGGGCGTGTTCGATCACCAGCGGATGCGCGTCGTTCACCGCCACGGCGAAGCCGACGCGGCGCATGACCGGCAGGTCGACCACGTCGTCGCCGACATAGGCCATGTGCTCGGCGGAGATGCCGGTCTCGGCCTGCAGGATCTTGAAGGCCGGCAGCTTGTCGCGCTGGCCCTGGATGACCAGGCTGACTCCCAAGTCGCGCATGCGGTGTTTGACCACCTCGGACTGGCGCCCGGTAAGCACGGCCATCTCCACGCCGCCATGCTTGAGCATGCGAATGCCGTGACCGTCCCGTGAATTGAACATCTTGTATTCCTGGCCGTCGTCGCCGAAGAACAGGCCGCCGTCGGTGAGGACGCCGTCCACATCGAAGATCACCAGGCGGATGTCTTTGGCCTTCTCGAGGATGTGTTCCATTGCTGCCGGTATGCTCATGTAAACCCCAAGGATAACCCGTTTGCGGTGCTTGCAGTCCGTTGCAGGGGTGTCCGGTCCGTAAATCAATCACTTGGGTGTTTGATTTTTGCGGCCCGACGGTGCTGAAAAAGGCCGCGGGGCGCATTTCCAACCGACCGTCAGGGCGCGACTATACTTGAATAAATTGGCCAGCAAAGCCCTCAGGGGGTGGGAGGTGAGCCATGTATCCGACCATGTTGCCCGATGCCGTCGAGCATGAGCGCGAAACCATGATGGAAAGCGCGATCGATATGTTGAAGGCGCGCGGTTACCGGCATTTTTCGGCCCATGAGTTGCCGGGATTCGAAGAGCCCGGACGCGTGACAATCCGGGTCCTCAACGTGCCCATGACGCCGGATATTTTCGCCGATGGGGTGGCGGGCCTGCAGCCCCTGCTCGCCGTGGTGGAGACGGCCACCGATCTTGGCGAGGAACTTCCGGGGCGCCGCTGGCAGGCTTTTGCCGAATGGGCGGAGGCCCATGGGGCCCGTCTCAAGGTGTATGTCCATCCGGACGACCTGGCGCGGGCCCGCACGGTGGCCGACCACTGGCATCTCGATCCCGGCCTGGTCGAGGCCCTGCCGACCCGACATTGAAAATGTAGGACCGGTTGGTCAGACCACGCCGGCGCGCAGCAGATCGTGCATGTTGAAGGCGCCGATCACGCGTCCGTCCGCATCGGTGACGGGCAGGGCGTTGATCTTGCACGTCTCCATCAGTGTCAGCGCCTCCACGGCCAGCAGGTCTGCGGGCACGCTTTGACAGGGATGGGTCATCACCTCGCGGATGGGGGTGCTGTGCACGTCCACCGTCCGGTCCAGACAGCGGCGCAGGTCGCCGTCGGTGAACACGCCCTGCAGCCGCCCGTCCGTGTCGGCCACCACGGTCATCCCCAGCCCCTTGCGGGTGATTTCCAGCAGCGCCTCGCTGAGCGGCGTATCGGGCGCCACCAGCGGAATGCGTTCACCGCTGTGCATGATGTCTGTCACATGCAGCAGCAGCCGCCGGCCCAGGCGGCCGCCGGGATGGGAGCGGGCGAAATCGTCGGCGGTGAAGCCGCGCGCCTCGAGCAGGGCGACCGCCAGGGCATCGCCCATGACCAGTGCGGCCGTGGTGCTTGAGGTGGGGGCCAGCCCCAGCGGGCAGGCCTCTTTCTCGACGCTGGCATCGAGGTGCACGTCCGCTTCGCGGGCCAGGGTGGAGGGCGGGTTGCCGGTCATGGCGATCATGGGCACACCCAGGCGCTTGAGGATCGGCAGGATGGTCAGCAGCTCCTCGGTTTCGCCGGAGTTGGACAGCGCCAGCACCACGTCCTTGGCGGTGATCATGCCGAGGTCGCCGTGGCTGGCCTCGCCCGGATGCACGAAAAAGGCGGGGGTGCCGGTGCTGGCCAGGGTGGCGGCGATCTTGTCGCCGATGTGTCCCGATTTGCCCATGCCGGTCACCACCACGCGCCCCTGGCAGTGGAGCATGAGTTCACAGGCGCGCTCGAAGTTGCCGTCGATGCGGGCTTCCAGGGCGGCGACGGCCTCGGTCTCGATGCGGATGACGGCGCGGGCGAGCGATTCGAAGGATTCCGGTGAGTGGGTCATGTTCAGGCGGCCGTTCGCTGCTAGAGACTGAGATAAATGAGGACTTCATAGCCTACGAAGCAGGCCAGCAGAATAGCACCTTCCAGGCGTGTGATCCGGCCGCGCCCTCCGCGCAGGCCAACGCCCATCAGGACGAAGGCCAGGGTCAGGGCGAGCATGATGGGGTAGTCGCGCGTGAGGACCTCGCTGGGCAGCAGGATTGGATGGATCACCCCCGCTATCGGCAGCACGCCCAGGACGTTGAATATGTTGGAGCCGATGATGTTGCCGATGGCGAGGTCGGCCTCACCGCGCCGCGCGCTGACGATGGATGAGGCCAGTTCCGGCAGGCTGGTGCCGATGGCGATGATGGTCAGGCCGATGATCAGGTCGCTGATGCCGAAGGCTTTGGCGATGGTCACTGCGCCCCAGACCAGAATGCGCGAGCTGAACAGCAGAATGCCCAGGCCGACCAGGAACCAGAGCACGGCCGTACCCAGGCGCATGGTCGGTACCAGTTCGTGTTCCATTTCCACCCGCAGCGGATCGTTGCGCCTCGCCTTGTGGGCGACGTACACCGTCCAGCCCATGAAGACGGCCAGCGCCGCCAGCAGAATGAAGCTGTCCAGACGTGTGAGTGTGCCGTTGAGCAGGAACACCAGCACGCCGACCTGCACCGCGACCAGCAGGGGAAATTCCCGGCGCAGGGTCTGCGACTGTACGGCCAGCGGCGAGACCAGCGCGGTCGCGCCGATCACCAGGGCGATATTGGTGATGTTGGAGCCGATGGCGTTACCGATGGCCAGCCCCGGGTTGCCCTGCCAGGCCGCAAAGCCGGAGATCAGCATTTCCGGCGCGGAGGTGCCGAAGCCGACGATGGTCAGGCCGATGATGATGGGAGACACGCCGAGGGTGGCCGCAATGCCGGCTGCGCCGTGCACGAAACGGTCGGCCCCCCAGATCAGCAGCACGAATCCGAGGATGACAGCGGTGATCGCAAGCAGCAAAGACCTTACCCCCAACTAAAAGCGTGAATGATACCGAATCGACGCCGGTCTGCGGATAACAAACGCTCAGGTCGGGAAGGCGGCCTGCCTGACGCAGGCCGCCAGGTCGCGTGCCGGCCGCCAGCCGAGCAATTGCTCCGCGCGTGTACTGTCCACGGCCAGGCTGTACCTCAGCCCGCCCACCCAGCCGGGTTCGCCCGCCGCGGGGGTGAGTCGCCAGGCCAGGCGTTGAAGCCGCTCCGCCAGCGGCAGCGACAGCGGCAGACGGGTGCGGCGTACCAGGCCGAGCATATCGTACAGGCTCATCGCCGGCTGCGCGGCCAGGTTGAAGGCGCCGCGGGCATCACTGTGCAGGGCCAGGCGCACCGCCTCGGCCACGTCGTCCTCCCACACGCACTGTGTCAACGGACGCGGATTCAAGGTCAGCGGATAAAACGGCTGACGCAGCATGCGCGCCAGCAGCGCGTGCGCATGGGGGCCGAGAATGGCGTGCGGGCGCAGGCGCGCCAGGCGCAGACCGGGATGGGCCGTTTCGAAATCCGTCAGCCAGGTTTCCGCCGCAGCCTTGTCCTCGGCATAGGAAAAGCCGGGATTGGGACGCAGGGGGCTGTCCTCGGCGATGAGCGGCGGGTTGTCGGGCCAGGCGCCATAGACCGCCACGCTGGAAACGAACACGGCGTGGCGTACGCCCTGGCGGACCGCCGCTTCGAACACCTTGCGGGTGCCGGTGACGTTGACCGTTCGCACGGCTTCGCGGTCCAGACGCCGTGCGCCCAGGCCGCCGCCCATGAGCACGAAGGCCATGTGCACCAGCGCGTCGGCCCCCTCCAGATAGCGCTCCAGGTCCGCATCCAGCACATCGGCGATGACCGGCCGGTAGCGCGGGTGATCGAACGTCTGCGGCCGCCGGTCGATGCCGGTGATGTGTTCGATGCGTGGGTCGGTCAGCAGATGCGGAATCAGCACCTCAGCCAGCCGGCCGGCGGCGCCGGTGACGACCAGCTTCATGCGGCGGTTTCGCGCAGCGCGGGCATTACCTGCTCGGAAAACAGGCGCATGGACCCGCGGATCGTTTCGGTCGGCATGGCGCCCGCCCCGAAGGCCAGCAGGACATGATCCACACCCTCGGCCTGCAGGGTCTTGAGTTCGCGGATGCAATGTTCGGGGTCGCCGACGATGGCCATGCCCAGGCTGTCTAGCAGCTTGAGGTTGACCGCCATGTCCAGCATGCCGCGGAAGCGCCCCATTTTGCGGTAGTACTCGAAGCTGTCGTAGAGCTTTTCCAGGATCGGACGGGTCTGCCCCAGCAGCTGGCGGTAGAACCAGACGAAGGGTTCGTTGGCGATGCGGCGCGCGGCGCGGGCGTCCTCGTGGCAGAACATGCCCACCGTCATCGCGACGCGGCGGTTCTGGCCGGGGCGCAGTGGGGCATCGCCGTGGTATTTGCGCCAGGCCTCGCGGTACTGGCGGATGTCCTCGCGCACCATGAACCAGGGTTTGAACGGGCCGACCAATACGCCGATGCCGAGGCGGGCCGCCATGTCGAACGAGTCCGGACTGACCGCTGCGGTCCAGATCGGCGGGTGCGGTTGCTGTACCACCGAGGGCGTGATCTCGACCTCATCGAGCTGGAAGTGCCGGCCCTGATATGAAACGGTGGGTGAGGCGAAGGCCCGCTGGATGATCTCCAGCGATTCCTGGGTATAGCTGCGGCTGTCACCCATGGCCACGCCGAAGCTGGCGTACTCCTTGGGGGAAAATCCGCGCCCGAAGCCGAACTCGATCCGGCCGCCGGACAGTACGTCGAGGCTCGCGATGCGTTCCGCCACCCGCACCGGGTGGTTGTAGGGCAGCGGCACGATGGCATGGCCGAGGCGCAGCCGCCGGGTGCGCTGGGTCAGCGCGGCCAGAAACAGCTCCGGCGCGCTGGCATGGGAATAACCGGGCATGAAGTGGTGTTCCACCAGCCAGGCGGTATCGAAGCCCAGGGTTTCGGCGTAGGCGATCTCATCCAGGGTTTCGGCGAACAGCCGCGTCTCTTCCCGCAGATGAAAAGGCGGGTTGGACAGTTCGTAAAAGAGATCGAATTTCACGCCGTGAGCTGTGCTGGCTGCATGGAATAGTCGGTAAAACCCCGGGGCGCTGCGAAAACACCGCCGGTATCGTCCGGATTGCCGGTCACGGGCGATCAGATACCCCGGATAAAGCGCAGGCGCAATGCTAACATGTGCCAACCTATGTGACCGCGTCGCTAAACTCACCCTACGCCTGGTGTCCGCCCCATGAGAGAAACGAGTCCCCACAGCCGAATTTATCTCAAGGATTACACCCCGCCGCCTTACCTGATCGACGACGTCGATCTGCGCTTCGAACTGGGGGAGGACGAAACGCTGGTTCATGCCCGGCTTTCGCTCCGGCGCAATCCGGACCATCCGGCACCGGGCGACAAATTACGGCTGGATGGCGAAGGGCTGTCGCTGCGAGCCATCGCCGTGAACGGCCAGGCCCTGCCGGAAACCGCGTATCACCTGGATGCGCACGGTCTCGAGCTGATCGACCCGCCGGAGTCCTTCGTGCTGGAGACCACGGCCGCCACCCGGCCCCAGGACAATACGGCGCTGGAGGGGCTGTACAAGTCCTCGGGCAATTTCTGCACCCAATGCGAGGCGGAAGGGTTCCGGCACATCACCTGGTATCTCGACCGGCCCGACGTGCTGGCCCGCTTCAAGACCAGCATCGTGGCGGAACGCGCCCGCTATCCGGTGCTGCTGTCCAACGGCAACCTGATCGAACAGGGCGAGACCGATGACGGGCGACACTACGTCGTCTGGCAGGACCCTTTCCCGAAGCCGGGTTACCTGTTCGCGCTGGTGGCCGGCGACCTCGGCTGTCACGAGGACCGTTATGCGACCGCTTCGGGGCGGGAGGTGGCGCTGCGCATCTACGTCCAGCATCACAACCTGGACAAGTGCGATCACGCCATGGACTCGCTCAAGAAGGCCATGCGCTGGGACGAGCAGACCTTCGGTCTGGAGTATGACCTCGACATCTACATGATCGTGGCGGTCGACGACTTCAACATGGGGGCGATGGAGAACAAGGGGCTGAACGTCTTCAACTCCAAGTTCGTGCTCGCCAGTCCGGAAACCGCCACCGATGCCGACTACCTGGCGATCGAAGGGGTCATCGGACACGAATACTTCCACAACTGGACCGGCAACCGTGTGACCTGCCGCGACTGGTTCCAGCTCTCTCTCAAGGAAGGCCTGACGGTGTTCCGCGACCAGGAATTCAGCGCGGACATGAACTCGCGCGCGGTCAAGCGCATCGAGGACGTGCGCCTGTTGCGGGATGTGCAGTTCGCCGAGGACGCCGGCCCCATGGCGCACGCGGTGCGTCCGGATTCCTATATGGAAATCAACAACTTCTATACGGTTACGGTCTACGAGAAGGGCGCCGAGGTGGTGCGCCTGTACCAGACCCTGCTGGGACGCGACGGATTCCGGCGCGGCCTGGAGCATTACCTGCGCAGCCACGACGGTCAGGCGGCCACCACGGACGATTTCCGCCAGGCGATGGCGTCCGCCAACGGCGTCGATCTGGAGCCGATGAAGCTGTGGTACAGCCAGGCGGGCACGCCGCGGGTCAAGGTGGAACAGGCCTGGGATCCGGCGGCGCAGACCTGCACGCTGCACGTCAGCCAGTCGATTCCTGACACCCCCGGACAGACCGGCAAGCAGCCCCAGCTGATTCCGCTGGCGGTCGGTCTGCTCGACGGGGCCGGGCGCGAAATTCCGTTACAGCTCGAGGGCGAGGAGGCGCCGGTCGGCGGCTCGCGCGTGCTGCGCCTGACCGAAAAATCCCAGTCGTTCACCTTCGTGAACGTCCCGGAACGGCCCGTGCCATCCCTGCTGCGCGGCTTTTCGGCACCGGTTTGTCTCGAGTATCCCTATACGGAGGCCGAGCGGGCCTTCCTGATGGCCCACGATACGGACGAGTTCAATCGCTGGGAGGCCGGGCACCAGCTGGCCACCCGGACCCTGCTGGAACTGGCGGCCGACTACAGTCGCGGGGATGCGATCGGCCTCGCACCGGAGTTCATCGATGCCTACGCGCAGCTGTTGTCCGATCAGGACGCCGATCCGGCGCTGATCGCCGAGGCCCTGCGTCTGCCGTCGGTGTCCTATCTGATCGATCAGATGGACTCGGCCGACCCCGAGGCCCTGCACGCCACGCGCCGTTTCGTGCGCCACACCCTGGCGCAATCCCTGCGCGAGGTCATGCTGGAGCGCTATCACGCCGGCGTCGACGAGCATTACTCCAAGTCGCCCGAGGCCATCGCGCGGCGCAGCCTGAAGAACGTTTGCCTGGGTTATCTGCTGGAGTTGCGCGAGGCCGATTTGTGCGATCTGGCGGTGGAACAGGCCCGGGCCGCGGACAACATGACCGATGTGCTGGGGGCGTTGCGGGGGGTGAACGACATCGATTGCGAGCAGCGCGACCAGGCCCTGACTGATTTCGAGACGCGCTGGCGCGACGATTCCCTGGTGCTCGACAAGTGGTTCAGCCTGCAGGCGACATCCGCCATCCCGGGCGCGCTGGAACGCGTGCGGGCCTTGATGGATCATCCCTGTTTCTCGATCAGGAATCCCAACCGGGTGCGCGCCCTGATCGGCAGTTTCGTCGCCGCCAATCCGCTGCATTTTCATGCCCCCGACGGCTCCGGTTACCGCTTCCTGGCCGAGCAGGTGGCGGAACTGGACAAGCTCAACCCCCAGGTCGCCGCCCGGCTGGCCAAGCAGTTCTCACGCTGGCAACGGTTCGAACCCGGGCGTTCGGGACATATGCGGACGGCGCTGGAATCGCTCGCCGCCCGGGAGGGGCTGTCCAAGGACGTTTACGAAGTGGTAACGCTGAGCCTGGGCTCCTCGGACTGAACCGACAGCCGTTTCCTGCCGGTTTTTCCCTGTTTTCAGGGGCAAATACATGCGGCGAGAGAGGCGATCGGCTAGAATGCCCGCCTTTCTTTGACCGCTGACCCGAGAACAGGACCCGATGGCTGTGCAGAAGACTGCTCCCTGGCTGAAGACGATTTTCCCCTTCCTCGAATGGTTGCCCGGCGTCAATCGCGCCACGGCCAAGTCGGATCTGGTCGCCGGCCTGACCGGTGCCATCGTGGTGCTGCCGCAGGGTGTCGCCTTCGCGGCCATCGCCGGTATGCCGCTGGAATACGGGCTTTACACCGCCATGGTGCCGGCCCTGGTGGCCGCCTTTTTCGGCTCCTCCTGGCACCTGGTTTCGGGTCCCACCACGGCGGCATCCATCGTGCTGCTGTCGGTGCTGTCGGCCCATGCGGCGCCGGGCAGCGCCGAATTCGTCAAATACGCCCTGACGCTGACCTTCCTGGTCGGCCTCATCCAGCTGGTGATGGGGGCGGCGCGTCTCGGCACCCTGGTCAACTTCATCTCCCATTCGGTCATCATCGGCTTCACGGCCGGCGCCGCCATCCTGATCGCCTCCAGCCAGCTCAAGCACTTCCTGGGCATGGACATCCCGCGCGGACTGCATCCGCACGAGGTGATCATGCACATCGGCCAGCACGTGGTGGAGATCAATCCCTGGGTGGTGTTGATCAGTATGGTGACCCTGGTCTCGGGGCTGATCTTCAAGAAGTACATCCCCAAGGTGCCTTACATGATCGCGGCCATGCTGATCGGTTCCGTCGCCGCCTACGTGGTGAACGTGCTGTACGGCAAGGACGTCACCGGGATTGCCACCGTGGGCGCCCTGCCGGCCAGCCTGCCGCCGCTTTCCGCGCCGTCCTTTTCGCTCGAGACCATCAAGCAGCTGCTGCCGGGCTCCATCGCGGTCACCGTGCTGGCGCTGACCGAGGCCGTTTCCATCGCCCGCTCCATCGGGGTGCGTTCGGGCCAGCACGTCGACGGCAACCAGGAATTCATCGGCCAGGGGCTGTCCAACATGATCGGCAGCTTCTTCTCGGCCTACGTCGCCACCGGCTCGTTCAATCGCTCCGGCGTGAACTACGAGGCGGGTGCCCGCACGCCGCTGGCCGCCGCCTTCGCCGGTGTCATGCTGATGGGCGTGGTGCTGCTGGTTGCGCCCTATGCGAGCTACCTGCCCAATGCCGCCATGGCCGGTATTCTGATGCTGGTCGCCTGGGGGCTGATCGACTTCCATCACATCAAGCTGATCCTCAAGACCAGTCGGGCCGAGGCCGTGGTGCTGGGAGTGACGTTCTTCTCCACCCTGCTGATGGATCTCGAGTTCGCCATCATGGTGGGGGTGATCGCCTCGCTGGTGGCCTATCTGAACCGGACCTCGCGTCCGCGCATCCTGAGCCGGGTGCCGGATCCGAGCCTGCCCAGCCGTAAGTTCAACAGCGATCCCAAGCTGCCCGAGTGTCCGCAGCTCAAGATCATCCGCATCGACGGGTCGGTGTTCTTCGGTGCGGTGAACCACATTCGCGAAACCCTGCGCGGGTACATGGAAAAGGATTCCGGCCAGAAGCACCTGCTGGTGGTGGCCTCAGGCATCAACTTCGTGGACGTGGCGGGCGCGGAGTATCTCGCCCAGGAGGCGCGCAGCCGGCGCAAGATAGGTGGCGGGCTGTATTTCTATCGCATCAAGGAAGGGGCCTGCGAGGCGCTGACGCGCGGCGGCTACCGCGACGAGATCGGCCAGGAGAACATGTACATGTCCAAGACCGACGCCCTGCACGACATTACGCTGCACCGCCTGGACCCGGACATCTGCCGGCAGTGCAAGAAGCGGATATTCCTCGAATGCAGCGAGCTGCCGGGGGCTGAAGGCAAGAAGGGCTGAGTCTTCGGCTCAGTCCTTGCGTTCCTCGATGTCCTGCAGGTGCTTGCGGGTCAGTTCGAGGAAGCGGGGCGTCAGGCCGGCATCCTCGTAGATCGGATCGCCCTGTTCGTCCTCGCTGATGACCCGGTTGCCGGCCACGTAGGGCATGCCGGCTTCCAGTTCGGTGAGTGCGGAGGCGATCAGGTCCCGCACGATCTGCGCTTCGTCCATCCCCGGAAACATCTCGGCCAGTGCGGCGATCTTGGCCTGCTCATGGGCCGTGAGCCGCACGGTGTACTCATGGCTGAATTTCTCGCGTTCGCTGCGGTTGTGCCAGTTTTCCAGCAGGGTATTGATGGACGTTGCAGACATCGGTTTCATCCGTGCAGGGTGAGTTATATTTAGAATCCGTTTCATTCATACGGCACGTATGCTGAAGCAGGTGTGACATTTTACAGGAATCCCGGAACCGGAAAATCCCTCTCCGTTCCCTCGATAAAAACGATAAAGGGGCCTTGCGGCCCCTTTATCGTTGTTGACGCATGGTCAATGTGCGGGTGGCATGTACTCGTATCGGACGTGATCGGGTTCCGCAGGCGGATGGATGCCGGCGTCACGCAGCATGCGGGCCAGTTGGGCGCCAAGCTCTCCGAATTCCTCGCGGTGCGCTTCCAGGCCGGCCAGCAGGTCGCTTGCGGTACCTTCCGACGCGTTGATGACCACATTCTTGCCGTCTTCGCGTTCGATGTTCATGGATGTTCTCCTCCGACTTAGCTGGCGCTGGGTGCCTTCGGCGCTTTTTCGTCAAAGGCGTGCGGGGGTTGGCGGAAATCGTTTTTGGCGTTGTAGTACGCCTCGTGCAGCAGGCTGGCCAGGGCGAGGCAGCCGTTGGTGGTGTCGTTTGCATGTTCGCGGATCTGGTCGGCCAGCTTGAAGCCGGTCTCGATGTCGACTTCGATCCGTACGCGCCCCTGTTCGTCCTGGGTCACTTTCATGGGCGTCCTCCTGTGCTTGAAAGTTGCGGTCCCCAGTGAATATAGACCAATCTTCGCGCACGGGGTCCCGATGACCCGGCCGGTGGGATTGAACCGGCCGGTGTATACTTTTTCGAACATGTGGCGGCCTGATCGCCCCCGATAATGACGAGGTTTGAGCGGTCGATGATGGAAGCACGACAATCGAAGGTTCCCTGCGAACCGGATCTGCCCTATGTCCACGATATGGACGAGGCGGCCCTGCTGGCGTGGCAAGCCGTGGCGGCGGAGCGCGCCGGCGTCGACGCGGCGTTCCAGGACACCCTGGCGGATGGTTCCGCCGGGCCCTGGATGCAGATGATCCCGCCGGGGATGTTCGAGATGGGCTCGTTACGCACCGAGTTCGGCCATCAGTCCAGCGAGCATCCGCAGCACACGGTCTGCCTGGGCCGGCCCTTTGCGTTGGGACGCTACACGGTAACGGTGGAGGAATTCGACCGCTTCCGCCTCGATACCGGCTGGGTGATCCGTTCCGACCTGATCTGGTCTTCCGGACGCCGACCGGTGATGAACATCCGTCTCAAGGACGCCCAGTTGTATGCCGATTGGCTGAGTGAGCAGACCGGCCAGCGCTATCGCCTGCCTACCGAGGCGGAATGGGAGTATGCCTGCCGGGCGGGCAGCCTGACGCCTTTCCATTTCGGGGCATCGCTGACCTGCAAGGAGGCGCATTTCAACAGCACCTTCCCTTACGAGGAGGCCAGGCAGAAGCGACGCTGGTTTCTGCCGCGCTGCTTCCCCCTGCAGCGCGCGGCCGAGGTCGGCGAGAAACCCGCCAATACCTGGGGGTTGCACGACATGCACGGCAACGTCTGGGAGTTCACCGTTAATCCCTGGACCAATTCGCACATCAACGCCAACCGGGACGGCGCTCCGGCGCCGCTGCACGGCACGCAGCGTATCGTGACCAAGGGCGGGTCGTATTTCGACAGTGCGGCCCAGGCGCGCAGTGCGGCGCGCATGACCCGGTTGCGCGACGAACTCGACGTGAACCTCGGCATGCGGCTGGTTCGCGAGCTGGATCTGGCGGAATAAGGCAGGGCGATGGAGCAGCAGAACGACCAGGATCTGAAGCGCCAGCTCGATACGCTGCTGGCGCAGGTGCGCGAGAACGAAGGCAAGCTCGAGCGCCTGCATGCGCTGGAAATCCGCCTGCTGACCACCGCAGACATCCGCTCCCTGTTCGAGTTGCTGATCCACGACGTGCCGCGCGAGTTCGGTATCGATGCGGCCAGCCTGACGGTCCTCGACGATGATCACGAACTGCGTCGCCATTTCGACCGCGAGATCGATGAACCGCAACCGGAAGTGGTCCTGGTTTCCCAAGATGAGGCCGAGATTGGGCTGGAACACGAGCCCTACATGGGCGATTTCGAGGAACTCATTCACGGCCCGCTGTTCCCCGGCGTGGAAGCGCTGGCCAGCGTCGTGATTCTGCCCCTCAAACGCGGCGACAAACGTGTAGGTCAGCTGGCCTACGCGAGTACCGATCCGGACCGTTACAGCGCAGATGCCGGTATGTACTTCCTGGACCGGTTGGCCGTCATGGCCGCCATCAGCATCGAGAATGCGGTCAATCTGATGCGCCTCGAGCAGTTCGGTATCACCGACCCGCTGACCGGCATCCGCAATCAGCGCTACTTCGACCAGCGTCTGCAGGAGGAGGTGCTGGCCGCGCAGCGCGAGCAGAATCCCATCTCCTTCCTGTTCATCGATATCGACGACTTCAAACCGCTGAACAGCAGCCATGGGCATCGGGCAGGGGACGATATCATCCGCGCGGTCGCTTCGCGCATGGCCCTGCCGCTGCGCAAGTTCGACGTGTATGCACGTTACGGCGGGGACGAGTTCGTCGTGCTGCTGCCCGAGGCCGGCCTGGAGGACGCGACCGGGGTGGCGGAGCGAATCCGCGATCAGGTCTCCATCAAGCCCGTCCTGCTCCACAACGGTCAGCGGGTCGACGTCACCGTGTCTGTGGGCGTGGCCAGTTGCGAACACCCGGAGGAGCTGCCCGACGTGGTGGAGATCGGGCAAATGCTGATGCAGCGGGCCGACCAGGCCATGCTGCTGGCCCACCAGGAAGGGCCGGGGCGGGTGGTGCCCTATACGCGCCTGTGAGCGCGCATCTTCACGGCGGGATTTTCCTTAGGCGCTGAACTTCAGCCGCTGGCCGTGCGTCCCGGGCTGCAGTCTGCCATCGGCCCAGGCAAGCCGGCCATTGACCCAGGTCATGTCGATCGTCGCGTGGAAGGTCGTGCCCTCGAAGGGTGACCAGCCGCACTTGTACAATACGTTGTCGCGTTCCACGGTCCAGGGCTTTTCCAGATCGATCAGCGCCAGGTCGGCGTAGTAGCCCTCGCGGATGTACCCGCGCTCCTCGATCCGGAAGCGTTCGGCCACCGCGTGGCTGGTCTTTTCCACGATCAGTTCCAGGTCCAGGTCGCCGCGGCGATGCAGTTCCAGCAGCACCGGCAGGGCATGCTGCACCAGCGGCAGGCCGGAAGGCGCCTTGAAGTAGCTGTTTTGTTTCTCGGCCCAGGTGTGCGGCGCGTGATCGGTACCGATCACGTCCAGGCGGCCGTCCTTTAGGCCCTGCAGAATGGCGGCGCGGTCCGCGGCGGTCTTGATGGCCGGATTGCATTTGATGAGCGCGCCTTTTTCCGCATAGTCCTCATCCGAGAACCACAGGAAATGCACGCAGGCCTCGGCCGTGATCTGTTTCTCCGCCAACGGCTGGGTGGAGAACAGCTCCAGTTCGCGACCGGTGGACAGATGCAGGATATGCAGCCGCGTGCCGTGTTTGCGCGCGAGCTCTACGGCCAGCGAGGAGGATTTGTAGCAGGCCTCGACGCTGCGGATCTGCCCGTGCGCGGCGAACGGGACGTCCTCGCCGTAGCGTTCACGCCATGCCTGCTCGTTGGCCAGGATGGTGGGGGTGTCCTCGCAATGGGTCACGACCATGGTCGGGGCGTGCGCGAAGATGCCGTCCAGGGTGTCGGGGTTGTCGACCAGCATGTTGCCGGTGGAGGCGCCCATGAAGACCTTGATGCCGCAGGCGCGGCCGGGTTCGAGGCGCTTGATGTCCTCCAGGTTGTCGTTGGAGGCGCCAAGGTAAAAGGCATAGTTGGCGTGGGCGCGCCCGGCGGCGAGGGCGTACTTGTCTTCCAGTATTTCCTGTGTGAGGGTGTTCGGACGGGTGTTCGGCATGTCCATGAAACTGGTGATGCCGCCGGCCACCGCAGCGGCGGAGTCGGTGGCGATGTCACCCTTGTCGGGCATGCCCGGCTCACGGAAGTGGACCTGATCGTCGATCATGCCCGGTATGAGCAGGCGCCCGGCCGCGTCGATCACCCTGTCCGCGGTGCGGGCGGAAAGATCGCCGCCGATGGCGCTGATGCGATCTCCTTCGATCAGGACGTCGCCTTCGAATTGGCGTCCGTCGGTGACAATGCGTGCGTTGGTGATCAGGGTGCTGTCCATATCGATATCCGTGGGCGGCCTGCAATCAAAGTTTCAAGTGTTTCATCTTTACTGACGGAGTGCAAAAGCCCCTCCGGGTTTACCCGGATAGGGCGAATGGACTATAAAAGCAGGCCAGTATTTGGCCAGGGCGGCTTGCCCGGGTTAGGATAATTTCAATTAATTCAAACTATTATATCTAGGAGGCAACATGACCTGGGAGACAATTCTCGGCCTGTGGTCGCATTCCATGGCGCTCTCAGTGTCGATCTGGGTGGTCATTCTGCTGGTTGCCCTGTATCTGGCGCGCCGTCCGGCTCATGAGTTCATCCGCACCCTGAGTCATGTCCTCTATAACGCGCTGCGCAAGTCGGCCCACTCGGTCAGGCTGGCCGAGACCCGGCTCGGGCGGCGCAACCGCGAAGTGCTGCTGGCCATGGCGGCCGAGAATCAGGAGCGCATCATCGAGCGCGAGTTCCACCGCATCAACGCCGTGGTGAGCCGTGACCTGAGCAGCTATCCGGCCCTGCATCGCCAGCTCTCCGAGCAGATTACGCATATCGACGAGGATTACCGCGAAACCGCCGAAACGCCGCCCGAACCGCCGGCCTGGCTGGATGCCGTGGAGGCGGTGGCGAAGATCCCGACCGACGGCGATCCGACCATCGCGCGGATCCTGCAGGACATCCACCACACCCTGAAGCGGTCCACTCAGGACATCACGCGCGAGTACCGCATTGCGAGCGGCGAACGCCACAAGCTGCTCAAGCGCATGCTGCCCTATTGGCGCCGCCTCGACGAACGCATCCGCGAGGTGCAGAAGACCATCAAGGGCATCGGCGAGCGCGCCACCGAAATCGACAAACAGATGACGCACTACGAGGAGATCCTCTCCGGCAACGACCGGGTGGTGCGCACGCTGTCCTCTTCCTCGATGACCCAGTTCCTGATTTCCGGTGTGGTGATGGTCATCGCCATCATGGGCGGCATGATCAATTTCCAGCTGATCGCCCTGCCCATGTCCGAGATGGTCGGCGGGGCCAGTTACATCGGTTCGGTACGCACCGCGGATGTGGCGGCGCTGGTCATCATCATGGTCGAGATCGCCATGGGCCTGTTCCTCATGGAGTCGCTGCGCATCACCCGTCTGTTCCCCGTGATCGGCGCTCTGGACGACCGCATGCGGCGGCGCATGATCTGGGTGACCTTTTTCATCCTGCTGGCCATGGCGAGCATCGAGTCCGCGCTGGCCTATATGCGTGACATGCTGGCGGCTGATCACGAGGCGCTGACCCAGTCGCTGGCCGCATCCAGCGGCACGGTCGTTCAGCAGGCCCAGTTCCGCTGGATTCCCTCCATCGGCCAGATGGTGATGGGTTTCGTGCTGCCGTTTGCACTGACCTTCGTGGCGATCCCGCTGGAGTCATTCATCCATGCCTCGCGCACGGTGATGGGGGTGGTCATGGCCGGCCTGCTGCGCGGACTGGCCTATGTGCTGCATCTCCTGGCGGGCGTGATGCGCACGCTGGGCAACAGCCTGACGCACCTGTACGACCTGATCATCTTTCTGCCGCTGGCGGTGGAGCACCTCGTGTCCGAGTGGCGGTCCTCCAAGTCCTCTTCGGAAACTAAGGGCAGCGAGTCGCCGCAGACCAAGACCGCGGCCAAACCTGCGGAGAAGGCGGCATGAGGCGTTTGCTGATTCGAACGGTCCTGCTGTTTGTCGTTACGCTCAGTGCGGCGGGCTGTGTCAATCACAGCCACAGCCGTGCCGTGTACATGCTGCTGGATACGTCCGGCACCTACAGCAAGCAGCTGGACAAGGCCAATGCGATCATCAACTACCTGCTGGGCATCCTGAACAGCGGCGATACGCTGGTGGTGGCACGCATCGACAGCGGCAGCTTCACCGAGAAGGCGCTGGTCGCCAAGGCCACGTTCGACGACCGTCCCTCGGTCGCGAATGCGCAAAAGCGTGAGTTCCGCGAAAAGTTGAACACGTTCTTCAAGCACCTCAAGCCGAGTGCGTATACGGACGTCACCGGCGGAATGCTGCAGGCGGCGCAGTTTCTCCATGAAACGCCGGCAGGTCAGAAGACGATCCTGATCTTCTCCGACCTCGACGAGGATCTGAAACGCGGTTACGTGCGCAAGGCGATTCAATTACCGCTCAAGGACGTCAACGTGGTGGCGCTGAACGTCACCAAGCTGCGTTCAGACAACGTCGATCCCCGCGACTACATCAAGCGGCTCGCCTATTGGAAGAAGCGGGTGCTCAAGGATGGTGGGCACTGGCGGGTGGTCAACGACCTGGATCGCCTGGACGGCCTGCTCAACACCAATTGAGCCGCGCCGGCATATGGGTTGAGGGTGGATTGACGCCTGCCCGAAGGCTCAGGCGCCGGGTCTGCAGATGAGTGAGATTCGCAACGGCCGCTGATTCAGTCAGCGGCCGTTGCGTTTCAGAAGTCGGCGGTGGAGGTGAACAGGCCTACGCGCAGGTCCTTGGCGGTATAGATCTCACGCCCATCCACGCTCAGGCTGCCGTCAGCGATGCCCATGACCAGCTTGCGGGTGATGACGCGCTTGAGGTCGATGCGATAGGTCACGCGCGTTGCCGTGGGCAGTACCTGACCGAAGAATTTGACCTCCCCGACGCCGAGCGCGCGGCCGCGGCCCTGGCCGCCGGACCAGCCGAGAAAGAAACCGACCAGCTGCCACATGGCGTCCAGTCCCAGGCAGCCCGGCATCACGGGGTCGCCTTCGAAATGACAGGCGAAGAACCAGAGGTTCGGATTGATATCCAGCTCCGCCAGGATTTCGCCCTTGCCGTATTTGCCGCCTTCCTCACTGATATGAGTGATGCGGTCCAGCATCAGCATGTTGTCGAGCGGCAGTTGGGCATTGCCCGGGCCGAACATCCGGCCGTGTCCGCATTCGATCAGGTCTTCGTGGGAGAAAGCGTGTTGTCTTTCCATGGTCTGGGGCCGTTAGCAAAGCTGCGCATTGTAGCCGCCTGGGGGCGGGGTGGCTACACCGTTTCCGGATCGGGATCCGGCGGTCTATGAACGGTTCGACGGGTCGATGTGGCGAATCCGGTCCATCGCCTCGCCGGTGATTTCGTAGGCCTTGGCGAAGCCGCGCACATAGTTCCCGCGCACCGGCTGCAGGCGGAACAGGTGAAAATCTCCCAGGCCGGCAAGCAGGGAAACGATTTCCCCGAATTCGTCCTGCAAACGGGACATGGCCTGCGTCCAGCTCTCGCTGTCGCGCGCAATCTCGCGGGCCTCGGCCTGATAGCTCAGCCGCTGCCGGGCAAAGGGATTGCCGCCCTGCGTTTCATCGTGGATGAACAGCAGGCTGGCGCGGGGATTGGCCAGCAGGTTGGCGCAGTGGCGCGCCAGTTCGCTCAGGTAAACGTAGTACGCGCCGTCATCACTGCGTATGCAGGGCGCGTAGCTGGACTCCGGCGTGCCGTCCCGGTCACTCGTGGCCAGGATGACCGACCGGAACTGATCGCGGAACGCGGTGAACTCGCGGTTGATTTCCTCGGCGGTGGGCTGCTGGCGATCCTTCATGGCACGGGGCTGTTCAGTTGGCGGTTGGACGCCGCTTGTTGCGCTGAAGTTCCAGCAGGGTGAGCAGCGGCTTGAGGTTGACCTTCTCGACCTGGCTCACCTTGGGATCCTGCTCGATAGCATGTCTTGCCAGGCGTTCGAGCTCGTCGAGCTCCTCGAGGCTCAGCTTTTCGAAATTCACTTCTCCGCCGTGTTTCTGTTCCAGTTCGTCGAAGTAGTCAGCCAGCGGCGGTCGGTAATCGTCGGTCATCGGAATCTGTCGCGTGTGAGGATCGGTGCATTCTAATGTATGCGCGAGGCCGTTCAACCGAGCACGGCGACGGCCTTGATCTGCGCGTAGAGCATCTTGCCGGCGGTCACGGCGAGGCGCTCGCAGGAATAGGGGGTGATGCGCGCCAACAGGGTGGCGTCGCCGCAGGCCAGATGAATGGTGCATTGGCCGTGCTCGGTCTCGCCCACCTCCAGTACGGTTGCCGGGAGAATGTTGAGGATGCTGGTGTCGTGGTGCGGCTGCAGCGCCAGGCTGACGTCGCGCGCCATGACCCTCAGGCGCACCTCCGCCGTGTCCTGCGCCGTCAGCTGGGCGATGTGAATGACGCCCGCCTCGGTTTCCACCCGGGCCGGTTGATGGTCGGTGGATCCCGTCACCACCCGGCCGGTCAGCACGACCCCGGCGTAATCCGAATGCACCGGGCTCAGTTCGTGATGGGTGAGTATCTCGTTCACCTCGCCGGTGGCGAGAATGCGGCCGTTCTCCATCAGGGCGATCCGATCGGCGAGGCGCATGACCTCGCCCAGGTCGTGACTGACATACAGCATGGGGAAGGCCAGGCGCTGATGCAGGCGTTCCAGGTAGGGCAGGATCTCCTGTTTGGCCGCTTCATCCAGGGCGGAGAGCGGCTCGTCCAGCAACAGCAGCTGCGGGCTGGTCAGCAGGGCGCGGCCGACCGCCACGCGCTGGCGTTGTCCGCCGGAGAGCGCGCCGGGCGATCGGTCCAGCAAGGCGGCCAGTCCCAGCCAGTCGATGACCTGTTCAGGTTCCAGGCGCCGTTCGGCGGCGGGCAGGCGGCTGTACCCGAACAACAGGTTGCGGCGCACGTCCAGGTGCGGAAACAGCTGGGCATCCTGGAACACGTAGCCGAGCGGTCTGCGATGCGGCGGCAGATGCCGTTTTGCGGCGCTGTCCTGCCAGAGCGCTCCGCCGACCTCCAGGCGTCCCGTGGCGCCCGGCTCCAGGCCGGCGATGGTACGGAGCAGGGTGGTCTTGCCGCAACCCGAGGGACCGAACAGCGCCGTCACGCCACGCTCGGGGAATTCGAGCTGCGCCTGCAGGGTGAAGCCCGGGCGCGCCAGGGTGAGGTTGCCGCGAATCATGGCTGCCACCGGGCATGGCGACGGTTGAGGGTGTACAGCAGCCACATGACCGCAAAGGCGAAGGCCAGCAGGCCGATCGAGTAGACGTTGGCGGTGTGGTAGTCCAGCGCCTCCACGTGGTCGTAGATCGCGACCGAAAGCACCTGGGTTACGCCCGGGATGTTGCCGCCGATCATCAGCACCACGCCGAATTCGCCCACCGTATGCGCAAAGCTGAGCACCAGGGCGCTCAGGAATCCTCGCCGGGCCAGCGGCAGCACGACATGGATAAACCGGTCCAAGGGGCCGGCGCGCAGGGTCGCGGCGGCCTGCAGGGGGCCGCTGCCCACGCCTTCGAAAGCGGTTTGCAGCGGCTGTACCGCAAAGGGCAGGGAATAGACCACCGAGCCGATCACCAGTCCCATGAAGGTGAAGGCCAGGCGGCCGCCGGTCAGCCAGTGCCAGCCCGACCCGAGCACGCCCTGCGGCGCGAGTGCGACCAGCAGGTAATAGCCGAGCACGGTCGGCGGCAGGACCAGCGGCAATGCGACCACTGCCTCGATGAAGGTCGAAAATCGGTTGCGGCTGCGCGCCAGCCACCAGGCCAGCGGCGTGGCCAGGACGAGCAGGATCAGCGCCGTCGTCCCGGCCAGCCGCAGGGTGATCCAGAGCGGAGCTAGATCGATCACGGCAGCGAATAACCCGCGGCTTCGATGATGCGACGCGCCTCGGTTGAGGTCTTCAGGTAATTCAGGAAGGCTGCGGCGGTGGCATTGTGATTCGCCCGTTTGAGCAGTACCGCCTGCTGCTCGATGGGGGCATGGAGATTTTCCGGGATGACCCAGTAACTGGTTTTGGGGCTGTGGGTGGTCATGACCTGTGACAGGGCGACGAAGCCCAGCGGCGCATTGCCGCTGGCAACGAACTGGTAGGTTTGGGCGATATTCTCGCCGTACACCAGGCGCGGTTCCAGTTGTTTCCACAGCCCGAGGTGCTGCAGGGTCTGTTGGGCCGCCAGTCCGTACGGTGCGGTCTTGGGATTGGCGATGGCCAGATGGGCGAAATCGGCCTGTTCGAGCGTCGCGCGGCCCGGCTTGGCGGTCTTCGCGCCGGGTTGCCACAACGCGAGGCGCCCGCGTGCATAGGTGAAGCGGCTACCGGCGACGGCCTCGCCATTCGCCTCCAGCAAGCGGGGGCGCCGTTTGTCGGCCGCCAGAAATATGTCGTAAGGGGCGCCATGCACGATCTGCGCATACAGTTTGCCCGTCGAGCCGAAGGACAGGCTGACCCGATTGCCGGTCTCGGTTTCGAAGCGCTTGGCCACGGTCTGGATGGTGCTGGTGAAATTGGCCGCGACTGCCACGTCGATATCGCCGGCGCGGGCGGATACCCAGCTGAAAAGTCCCGGCAAGACGATCAGGGAGATGAGAATCGTGCGTAGCCGTGCATGGTTCATGGAGTAACTCCGTCGTGAAAGATTATTGTTGTCGTCCGCCGGGGGTTCGCCCGTGGCCGGTGGTTTCGTTATATATGGCCAGATATAACGTTGGGCATATAAAAACCCCTTGCAGGGGCGTCGTTATGTTCAGTGAAATATAACGAAAATGCAAGCCGAAGCCGCTACTGATCCTTGAGCAGCGCCGTGAAGGCCTGCATTTCGCCGGCCACTGCCTCGGCGGCCTTGTCCTCCATCTCCCGGTAACGTTTGAGAATGTCCCTGCCGAACGGGGTGACCGTGGTGCCGCCCCCACCACGGCCACCGGTGGCGGTATCCACCAGCGGTTCGACAAAGGCCTGGTTCATGACCTCGACCAGTTGCCAGGCGCGCCGGTACGACATGTGCATTTCCCGGGCGGCGGCCGAGATGGAGCCCGTACGGTCGATGGCCTCGAGCAGATCGGCCTTGCCCGGTCCCATGGCGATGGCCTGACCAAGCAGGATGCGCAAGCGGGGGCGGCGGTTGCTCATCTCAGGGTCTCGCCTGCGGCCAGCAGGGGTCGGCCACGTAATGATCGAAGGCCGGATTGCCTGCCATGCGGGCATGAACGGTGGCCGGATAATCGGCGGCGAACAGGTTCAACTCGGCCATCGGCGGCGTCTTCGAGATCACGGGAATCAGCCTCAGGCCGAAGCCGTTGCCGGCCCAGCAATCGGCGGACCGCGGCGCGGTGGC
>JARRKE010000004.1 GCA_037388465.1 Gammaproteobacteria bacterium | reverse complement strand
ATGAGCATGAAACGCAGAACCTTTCTGAAAGGCACGCTGGCTGCGGGCAGCGTGGGTCTGGCCGTTGGTGCGGGCCTGCTGAGCCCCCGTGCCGTGCTGGCCGCCGCCTGGCCCAAGGCCGCCTTCGAGTCCAAGTCCGTGGATGGCGCCCTCAAGGACCTCTACGGCACCGGCTCCGCCGCCGCCAACAGCGCCATCAAGATCAAGGCCCCCGACATCGCCGAAAACGGCGCCGTGACCCCCGTCACCGTCTCCGCCTCGATGCCCAACGTGGAGTCCATCAGCATCCTGGCCTCCAAAAACCCCACCCCGCTGACCAGCAGCTACGAGCTGCCCGCCGGCACTGAACCCTTCGTCTCCACCCGCATCAAGATGGGGAAGACCGCCGACGTCATCGCCGTCGTCAAGGCGGGCGGCAAGGTGTACAGCGCCAAGAAAGAGGTCAAGGTCACCATCGGTGGCTGTGGCGGTTAACCAGGATTGAGGAGACACACACATGGGTAACACGATTAAGATTCGCGCCAAAGAAAGTGGGGGCGTGGTGACGGTCAAGACCCTGATCAGTCACCCGATGGAGACCGGTCAGCGCAAGGACAAGAAAACCGGCAAGCTGATCCCGGCCCATTTCATCGAGACGGTGATGGCTGAGGCCAACGGCAAGACCGTGATGACCGCCTTGTGGAGTCAGGCCATTTCCAAAAACCCTTACCTGTCGTTCAAGTTCAAGGGCAAAAAGGGCGAGTCCCTCAAGCTCTCTTGGCAGGACAACAAGGGCGAGTCCGACTCCATCGAAACCACCATCGCCTGAGGCGGTGAAACACAACATCGAGGGGAGAAACCGAGATGAGAAAGTTTCTGATCACGACGGCGACCCTGGTTGCAGTCGGCCTTGCGTCGACCGTTGCCCAGGCCGCTACGCCTAACCCTAAACAGGACCTGAAGGAATTCCGGACCTTTTTCGAAAAGCGCTTCCCGAAGCTTCCGCTGAAGGGATTCAAGGATGGCGCCTATGCCGTCGGCGGGCCCGACAAGATGCAGCAGCTGAAGGACGCGATGGAGTTCCCGCCCTTCGAATTTGACCTTGCCAAGGGCAAGAAGCTGTTCGAAACCCCGTTCGCCAACGGCAAGACCTACGCCAGCTGCTTCAAGAACGGCGGCAAGGGTATTCGCCAGAACTATCCTTACTTCGACAAGGCCACCGGCCAGGTCCGCACCCTGGAAGAGGACATCAACGCCTGTCGTGTGCGCAATGGTGAAAAGCCGCTGAAATGGGCCAAGGGCGCCCTGGCTGACATCTCCGCATATATGGCCTCGACCTCCGATGGCAAAAACCTGCACGTGGTGATCCCCAACGATCCCCGCGCCCTGGCGGCCTACGAAAACGGCAAGCAGTTCTTCTATGCACGCCGCGGCCAGCTCAGCCTGGCCTGTGCCGACTGCCACATGTACCACAGTGGTCAGCACCTGCGCGCCAACGTCCTGAGCCCTGCCCTGGGTCAGCCGACCGGCTTCCCGGTGTATCGCGCCAAGTGGGGTGCCCTGGGTACGCTGCATCGCCGTTTCGAAGGCTGCAACAAGCAGGTGCGTGCCGTGCCTTTCAAGCCGCAGGGTGTAGAATACCGCGATCTCGAATACTTCCTCACTTACATGAGCAACGGGATCCCGGTCAACGCACCGTCTTATCGCGAGTAATGCAGATATAACAATTATGCTTGTTTCCGGCCCGGCAATGCCGGGCCTTTTTTTCCCTCAGCCAGAGGAACGGTCCGAACCGCCGCAGACACAAGCGGTGGTCGGATTTGCAAGGGAATACCCCAACCGCACACTGTCTAGCATGTTATTTATAGGAGTAAGTGCATCATGAGCATGACACGACGTGAGTTCCTTCAGGCCTTGGCTGTCGCGAGCGCCTCTGGCTTCTACCTGAGCGGCTGCGACAAGGGCGCCGACCAGACGGCCAAGTCCGGCGCCGCAGGCCAGCCCAGCAATCCCTATGAGCTGCCCAAGTTCGGCAATGTCAGTTTTCTCCATTACACCGACTGCCATGCCCAGCTGAACCCGGTCTACTTCCGCGAGCCGAGCGTCAACCTCGGCATAGGCAGCATGCGCGGCAACCCGCCGCATCTGGTAGGCGAATATTTCCTCAAGCACTACAACATCCAGGCCGGTACCCGGGATGCACACGCCTTCACCTACATCGATTTCACCGAACTGGCCCATAAGTACGGCCAGCTCGGCGGTTTTGCCCATCTGGCCACCTTGGTCAAGAACATCAAGGCCCAGCGCCCCGGCTCCCTGCTGCTCGACGGCGGCGACACCTGGCAGGGCAGCGGCACCGCCCTGTGGACCGACGCGCAGGACATGGTCGATGCGCAGATCCAGCTCGGCGTCGACGTGATGACCGCTCACTGGGAGTTCACCTACGGCTCTCAGCGTGTCAAGGACATCCTCGACACCCAGCTCAAGGGCAAGATCGACTTCGTCGCCCAGAACGTGTTTGACAACACCTGGGGCGACCGCGTCTTCGAACCCTTCACCATGCGGGAGATCAACGGCGTGCCCTGCGCCATCATCGGCCAGGCTTTCCCCTACACCCCCATCGCCAACCCACGCTGGATGATCCCCGACTGGTCCTTCGGCATTCACCCCGACAGCATGCAGAAGGTGGTCGACCAGGCGCGCAGCAAGGGCGCCCAGGTGGTCGTGGTCCTGTCCCACAACGGCATGGATGTCGACCTCAAGATGGCCAGCCACGTCACGGGCATTGACGCCATCTGCGGCGGCCATACGCATGATGCCGTCCCGACCGCCGTGGAAGTCACCAACGCCGGCGGCAAGACGCTGGTGACCAACGCCGGCTCGAACGCCAAGTTCCTCGGCGTGCTGGACTTCGACGTCAAGAACGGCAAGGTGGCCGGCTACAAGTACCACCTGCTGCCCGTCTTCTCCAACCTGATCGAACCCGACAAGGACATGCAGGCCCTGATCGACCGCGTGCACAACACCGAGATCGAGTACGAAGGCCAGAAGTTCACCCCCAAGGACAAGTACGCCGAACAGCTCGCCACCACCAGCGATCTGCTGTATCGCCGGGGCAACTTCAACGGTACCTTCGATCAGGTCATCTGCGACGGCCTGATGCAAGAAATGGATGCCGAGATCGCCCTCTCCCCCGGTTTCCGCTGGGGCGTGAGCGTGCTGCCCGGCGAGGCCATCACCATGGAACACGTCATGACCCAGACCGCCATCACCTACCCCACTGCCTACCGCCGTGAGATGAGCGGTCAGCAGATCAAGGCGGTGCTGGAAGACGTCGCCGACAACCTGTTCAATGACGACCCCTACTACCAGCAGGGCGGCGACATGGTGCGTACCGGCGGCCTGGGATATTCCATCACGCCGGCCAACAAGATCGGCAGCCGCATCAACGACATGACCCTCAAGGGCAAGCCCATCGACCCCAACAAGAACTACGTTGTGGCCGGCTGGGCCGTCGTCGGCGAAGAGCTCAAGGGCACGCCCGTCTGGGATGTGGTGGCGAACCACCTGCGCAACATCAAGGAGGTCAAGAGCGTGGAGCCCAATGTTCCCGTCATCAAGGGGCAGGACGGCAACCCCGGCATGCCGGCATCCGCTTAAGCCTGAGCCTGTTCTGGAAGGACCCGAGGCCCCGCTCTGCGGGGCCTTTTTTATTGCGGGTGCGGCCGCGCTTGGATTAAGGTGGCCGCTTCGTCGCACCCGCCCTTTTCAGCATGCGTGTTTATTTTCATACCATCGGCTGCCGCCTCAACGAGGCCGAAACCGAACAGTGGGCCCAGACCCTGCTCGACAGGGGCTATCTGCCCGCCGACCGGCCGGAGGATGCGGACGCCGTGGTATTCAATACCTGCGCGGTAACCGCCGGCGCGAACAGAAAATCACGCAACCTGCTCAACCACCTGAATCGACGTAACCCGCAGGCCAAGTTGGTCGCCACGGGCTGTCATGCGACATTGGAGCCGGATGCCACCCGTGCAATCTCCGGGGTGGATATGCTGGTACCGAATCAGGACAAGGACCAGCTCGTCGACCGGCTGGACGAGCTGTTCGAGGCTACCCCGCTTCGACCTCACGCCGAACCGGCAGCGACGACGGAACACACCCTGTTCAGCCGGGGCCGCCAGCGCGCCTTCATCAAGGTCCAGGACGGCTGCCGCTATCGCTGTACCTACTGCATCGTCACCCTGGCGCGCGGCGAGGAACGCAGCCGGCCGATCGACTCAATCGTCAATGAGATCAACCAGTTAACGCAATCCGGCGTGCAGGAGGCCGTGCTCACCGGGGTGCACGTGGGTGGTTACGGTGCCGATCTCGGCACCGATTTGTCCGGCCTGGTACGCGCCATTCTGGCCGACACCGACCTGAAGCGCCTGCGCTTCGCTTCGGTGGAGCCCTGGGACCTGCCATCCGGATTCTTCGATCTGTTTGCAGACGACCGACTCATGCCGCATATGCATCTCCCGCTGCAAAGCGGCTCGGACAGCGTGTTGCGCCGCATGGCCCGGCGCTGCCGGACGGCAGACTTTGCCGCCCTCGCCGAACAGGCGCGCACCCGGGTCCCGGATTTCAACATCACCACCGACATCATCGTCGGCTTCCCCGGAGAGACCGGGGACGAATGGGCGCGGACATGCGACTTCGTGCAGGACGTCGGCTTCGGGCACATCCACATCTTCCCCTATTCGAGCCGCGCGGGCACCAAGGCCGCAACATTACCGGACCAGATCGATCACGAGACCAAGTCCGCCCGCGTCAAGGAGCTGCAGTGCATCGCCGCCGACCTCAAGCATCGAACCCTTCAGCAGGCGATAGGCCGGACTTTCGAGGTGCTGTGGGAGGAACCCGCCACGGATGACCAGGGCAATACGGTCCTCTCGGGCTATACACCGGGCTTTTTACGCACCCGCTGCCAAGACCACCCCAATCCGTCCGCCTGCGAGAATACGCTTCAGCGCGTGCAGGCGACCGGTGTCGACGAAACGGGCGCCGTATTGGAGGTAAGGCCTGTTGATGAACCACGGTGCCCGACTCTACCTGGCCACCGGGGCCGCTGTGTTTGGTCAGCGGCCCCGTCGGTTCCTGCGTATTGGATTATGGTGGGTCGTGAAGGATTCGAACCTTCGACCAACGCATTAAAAGTGCGCTGCTCTACCAGCTGAGCTAACGACCCACGAAAGGTTGCGTATCTTACACTGACCTACACGCGTCAAAAAGCCCCGTATGGGGCTTTTTGACGTTCAGACGTGCAGGAAACGCAGATCAGACTGCGTCGAGTCGACGCAGCTTGTTCGGCACCAGGCGCAGATCGGCCATGCCGGCGATCAATGCCTTGAAGAAGCTGGCCTCGTCCTCGTAAACCAGCTTGTAGTACTGGACCTTCATGGTCAGCGCCGCGCCGAGGATGATCGACACCAGCGTGAAGATGGAACCCAGCGCCAGGGTCGACACGCCGGTCACGCCCTGACCGATGGTGCAGCCCATACCCAGCACACCGCCGATACCCATCAGGAAACCGCCGATGATGTGGTTGAAGAAGTCCTTCCAGGAAGCGAACCACTCGAAACGGAATTTGCGGAACACCACGGCGTACAGGAAGGAGCCGACCACCACACCGGCCGCGGCGACCAGACCGAAGGTCAGGAAGGTCTTGCCGAAGCCGTTGAACAGGTAGTTATAGGCCTGCCCGGAGGGGGAAACGAAGGTAAAGGACTGCGCGCCGGTGGCGATCGGCGGCTGATCCATGAAGTCGACGTCGGACAGCCACTGCTGGCCCAGCGGACCGGCCGTCACGGCCCAGGCGGCCACCACGGCGAGACCGACCACGGCACCGCCGAGGATGTTGTCCAGACGGCCGCGGAAGTCGGTGGAGCGCAGCGCCCAGATCAGCAGCAGCACGGCCAGTACGCCGCCCATGATGTAATACAGCGTGTTGGCGTTGACACCGATCATGCCGCCGAGAATCGAGTTCACCGCCTGGCTGTTGATGCCGAACTTGGCCAGGTCCACGAAGGCGGGCTGCATCCAGGGGAAGAAGACCTTGCCCATGAAGCTGGTGAACATCATCAGATAGGCCCCGAAGCCCATCATGAGGAAAACGAACAACGACTTGATATTGCCGCCGCCGATGCGAACCATGGTCTTGTTACCGCAGCCGCTGCCGAGCGTCATACCGATGCCGAACAGCAGCCCCCCGACGATGTAACGGGGCCAGGCGAACATGGCGGTGCGATAGGGTGGAAAGGATTGGCTGCCGCTGCTGGTGACCGAGATGTCGACGTACTTGAACGCCTGCATCAGCATGACGCCCACGATGGCCACGGCGATAGCGAAAAACCAGGAACGGATCCGGCCGGTGTCACCCATATTGACCCAGTCGGAAACCGCACCCATGGTACAGAAATTGGTCTTGTTCACGAAAAATCCGAGCACGACGGCAATGCCGAAGGCCCAGACCAGCACATGGGTGATGCTTGTCATTTTTCAATCCTCGATAGGTGACTCAAACTGTCAATTATATTCTTGAATATATGACGAGTCACTTTCCGGATTTATTCCCGATAACGGGTGGGGTCCGGGATGCCGGCGTCGGCAAAACCCTGTGCCCGCAACCGGCAGGCGTCGCAGCGTCCGCAGGCGCGGCCGTCCCCGTCCGCCTGGTAACAGGAGACGGTCGATGCGTAGTCAACGCCCAGCGCCGTGCCGCGGCGGATGATTTCCGCCTTGGTCAGATCGATGAGCGGGGTGTGGATGTGAAAATGCTCTCCCGACACCCCCGCCTTGGTCCCCAGATTGGCCACCTGTTCGAAGGCCCGGATGAACTCGGGCCGGCAATCCGGATAGCCGGAATAATCCACGGCGTTCACACCGATGAAGAGATCGTGCGCGTCGAGCACCTCGGCCCAGCCCAGGGCGACGGCGAGGAACACGGTGTTGCGCGCGGGCACGTAGGTGACCGGGATGCCCTCGCTGGGGGACTCCGGCACGGCGATCGCCGCGTCGGTCAGCGCCGAGCCGCCGATGGCCGAGAGATCCAGACCGACGACCTTGTGTTCCACGGCATCCATTCCCGCCGCCAGACGCGCCGCCGCGAGCAGCTCGGCATCATGCCGCTGCCCGTAACGAAAGCTCAGGGCGTAACAGGCATAGCCTTCACGCTTGGCAATGGCGAGGGTGGTGGCGGAATCCAACCCGCCCGAGAGGAGTACGACGGCCCTGGACATCGAGGATCAGTGGCCCGGGACGTCGCCCCAGAGGTATTTATGCAGCTGCAACTGGAAGCGTACCGGCAGACGATCCTCCAGTATCCATTCGGCCAGTACGTGAGGCTCGAGTTTGCCATGACTGGGCGAAAACAGGATCTCGCAGTGCATCGCCAGTGCATGCTCGAGCACGAAGGCACGTGACCATTCGTAATCCTCGCGTGAGCAGATCACGAACTTCACCTGATCCTTCGACGTCAGCAGGGTCAGGTTTTCCAGCCGGTTGCGCTCCGCCTCGCCCGAAGCGGGGGTCTTGATGTCCATGACCCTGCTGACGCGGGGATCGACGGCGCCGATATCCAGCGCGCCGCTGGTTTCCAGCGAGACCTCGTAGCCCGCGTCGCACAAAGCGCGCAGGAGCGGAATGCAGTCCTTTTGCGCCAGCGGCTCACCGCCCGTGACGGTTACGAACCGCGGCTCGTACTGAGCGACCGTCTTCAGGATCTGCGCCAGGGTCATCCAGGTACCGCCGGTGAAGGCATAAGCGGTGTCGCAGTAATCGCAGCGCAACGGACACCCTGTCAGGCGCACGAACACCGTTGGCAGGCCCACCGTGCGCGATTCACCCTGCAGGGAATAGAAGATCTCAGTGACCCGCAGGCGGGCCGTATCCAGGGTGTCGGGTTCGAGCCTCAAGGCGGTGCCCACCTCAATGCCCCTCCTTGTCCATGCGTTTGAGGAACCTCGATGCCAATCGGGCGGCGGAACTGTCCGGATGCTGCTTGACCACCGTCTGCAATGCCTTGCGGGAGGACTTCCACTGCTTCAGCTCGTAATAGGTATAGCCCAGCTTGAGCCGCGCATCCGGCACCTTGTTGCTGTCGGGATATTGCTTGATCACGCCCTGGAACGACTGCTCGGCCGCCTTGAAATCACGCTGTGCGTATTCGGCCTCGCCCTCCCAGTACAGCGCATTGCTGGCATAGCTGCTGTCCGGGTGCTTGGTCCGGAACTGTTTCAGGGCGCTGATGGCATCGTTGTAACGGGCGTTCTGCAACAGCTGCAGCGCCGCCTGATAGGACGCCAGGATCGTCGCATCCTGCTGGTTGTCGGCAGCGGACGCCCCCGCCTGACTGCCGGCATGGCCGGCATTGTTCGGTTGCGCGGCAGGGGGCGGCGACGCGCCTTTGCCCGACTCCAGCGCCTGCAGCCGCTTGTCGATATCGACGTAAAGATCGCGCTGCCGCTTCTGCGTCTCGTCCAGCTGATGCTTGAGTTCGTCCACGTCGCCGCGCAACTGCTGAACCTGCTGCTGCAGATCGGTGAGCTGCTGATACATGTTGACCAGCCCCTGCCCGCTCACCTGGCGGTTCAGACGATCAACCTGCTGTTGCAGGCCCTGTTGCTGGTCTTCCAGGCTCTTGATCCGCTGGGTCCAGCTGTCGGCATACGTCGCGGACGCGGCCAGCACGGCGCTCAGGCCCAGCCCGAGCGCCGCCAGCCGGGAACGTTTAGCCACGATCCACATAGACAATATCTACCCGTCGATTCTGGGACCAGCAGGCCTCGTCATGCGCGGTGCATACGGGCTTTTCCTCACCGTAGCTGACCACTTCGATCTGATCGGAAGCGACGCCCTGCAGCTCCATCACGCGGGCGACGGACTGCGCCCGGCGCTCGCCGAGGGCGAGGTTGTACTCGCGCGAACCGCGCTCGTCGGTGTTGCCCTCCAGACGGATCTTGGCCTGCGGGTGATCCATCAGATACTGGCCATGCGCCTTGATGATAGCCAGGTATTCCGGTTTGATCAGACTGCTGTCGAAGTCGAAATAGATTTCGCGCTTGGACAGCGGGCTCTGCGGGTTGTCCAGTTCGCTGGCCGGCAGCGCACCCTGCTGGGTACCCTGCGGGATGCCTTGAGCACCGGCCCCGGCCTCAGGCTGTGCCGCCGTGCCCGGCGCCGCTTCGCCCGGTTTTTTCGCCGTACTGGCGCAGCCGGCAAACATCGCGAGCACCACGAACACAGCGGCAAGTCTTATCATTGATCGCATGGGTATCTCCTCAGGTCTGATCTCAGAACCAGCATTCAGGGATGAAGAAACGGCGACCACGCAGGTTCGCGCACTTCCTCACCACTCAGCACCAGCAGCTGGTGCACCTTCCCATCGGCACTGACGGCGGCCAGGACGCCCCGCCCGCCATCAACCGCGGAATACAGAATCATATCGCCATTCGGGGCATAACTCGGACTGTCGTCCAACGGCCCCTTGGTCAGCGTCTGCATCTGGCCGCTGGCGACATCCTGGACGGCGATGACGAACCGGCCCTGATGAGCATGCACCATGGCCACCTCCTTGCCGTCGGGAGAAACCGCAGGCGATGCATTGTAGCTGCCCTGATAGGTCAACCGCCGGGGCGTGCCACCACTGGCGGAAATCCGGTACAGCTGGGGGCCGCCGGCACGATCCGAGGTGAAGATCAGGGACTTGCCGTCCGGCGCCCAGGCCGCACTGGTGTCGATGGCGCTGCTATGCGTGAGCTGGGTCAGCTTCCGGGTACGTAGATTGAGGATGTAGATATCGGCGTTGCCGCCCTTGGACAGAGTCAGCGCAAGCCTGGAACCGTCCGGCGAAAACGCCGGCGCCCCGTTGATGCCCGGATAGTCCGCGATCTTTTCGCGTTTTGCCGAAGAGATGTTCTGCAGGTAGACCACCGAGTGGCCGGTCTCGAAGGAGACATAGGCCAGATGTTGCCCGTCCGGCGACCAGGCCGGCGACATGATCGGCTGCTTGGACACCAGCACGTTATGCGGCCCGTAACCGTCCGCGTCCGCGATCTGCAGCGTGTAGCGCTTTCCTTTGGGCGTCGTGGCCACCGCCACGTACGCCACCTTGGTATTGAAGGCCCCGCGCCTGCCGAGCAGTTTCTCGTAGATATAGTCACTGATCTGATGTGCGGCCTGGCGCAGCGTCGATGCGGTGGCCGGGATGCTGTAACCGAGGATCTGCTCACCGCGCAGCGTATCGAACAGGCGGAACTGCACCAGGTAACGCCCGCCGGCCTGGGGTATCAGTTGCCCCATCGCCAGGTTGTCCACCCCCGCATTGCGCCACTGGCGAAAACGGATCTGGGCCGGCGTCGCCGGCTGTTGCGGAAAACGGCTGGCCGTGAGCGGTGCGAATTGGCCGCTGCGGCCGAGGTCCGCATTGACGATGGCGGCGATATCCTGGGGCGGTTTGCCCTGGCCGGTCCACTGGAAAGGCAGCACCGCGATGGGCTGGGCACCCTCGGCACCCTGAGTGATGCGGATTTCCAGGGCGGCATGCGCGCGTCCCGCAAGCAGGAGCAGCAGGCTCAACCAGAGCAGTGCGGTAGTCAGGCGTTGATTCATGACTGATCGGGCTCGAAAAAGAAGGTCAGGTCACGTTGAAACAGTGCCGGGTCCTTGGGCTGAGGCAGGGGTTCCGCTTTCCAGACCGCGGCCTCCACCGACCGGCAAAAGGCCGGACTGCCGCTACACCGTACCAGAGTGACCTTGGTGACAAAACCGCCAGGGGTCTGGGTGACGTGGATCTCGGCCGTCTGCCCGGGCGGTTCGTCCGGGGGACGCAGCCAGGCCTGCTGTATCCTGGCCTTGATAGCGTTGACATAGGCATTTTCCTGTACCTGCCGGGCCTTGGCCGCAGCGGCGGCCTGCTCGGCCTGCAGCGCTTGCTGAGCCTGCTGCTGGGCCTGCTTGAGCTCGGCCGCGAGGGCCGCTTTCTGCCGCGCCTCGGCCTCCGCCTTGCGTTTGGCTTCCGCCTCGGCTTTGCGTTTGGCCTCCAGCGCCGCCTTCTGCTTGGCCACCGCCTCCGCCTTGCGTTTGGCTTCCAGCGCCGCCTGCTGCTTGGCCACCGCCTCCGCCTTGCGCTTGGCTTCCAGCGCCGCCTGCTGTTTGGCCTTTTCCTCGGCTTGGCGCTTGGCTTCCAACGCCGCCTGTTGCTTGGCTGCCGCCTCCGCCTTGCGCTGGGCCTCCAGCGCTGCCTGCTGTTTGGCCTGTTCTTCCGCCTGACGTTTGGCCGCCAGTGCCGCCGCCTCCGCCTTGCGTTTGGCTTCCGCTTCGCGCTGTTGCTCGGCAGGGGATGGCTGCTGCATGGCCTTCAGCGCCTGTGGTGTGACGGTTTCGGCCTGAATCACACGTTGATTCGGGTTGCCGACGTCACGGGGCATCATGCGAAAGCCGATCACCAGCAAGGTGATGAACAGGATATGCAGGCCGATGGAAATCGCCAGGGCCTTGGGATGACGGCGTATTTCACTCCACATGGTACGTTCAGCGTGTCTTCTGGGGCGGCGGCGCGGTCACGAGGCCGATCTTGCCCACACCGGCATTTTGCAGAATGGTCATCGCCTGCATCACCCGGCCATAGTCGACATGGGTGTCGGCACGCACATAGGCCTGCTGTTCGCCGCGGGCCTTGAGCAGCTTCTTCACTTCCGCCCCGAGTTGCTCATCGCTCACCACCTGTCCGGCCTGCAGCGAAAACTGGCCGTTGCGGTCCACGGTCACCACGACGGGTTCGGGTTGCTTGGCGTCCTGCGGCAGCGGTTTGGCGCTCGCCTGGGGGAGCTGAACCTCGACGCCGGTCTGCAGCAGCGGTGCCGTGACCATGAAGATGATCAGCAGCACCAGCATGACGTCGATGTAAGGTACGACGTTGATCTGGGCCATCGGCCGGCGACGGGCGGGATGACGGCGCGACATGCCTCAACTCCCGGCCATTTCGGCGGCTTCGGCGCTGGAAAGCGACTGGCGCTGCAGCAGGGTGAGGAACTCCTCCAGGAAATTTTCGTAGCGCCCCACCAGGCGCTCCACGTCGTCGGCGAAACGGTTGTAGGCGATCACCGCCGGAATCGCCGCGACCAGGCCCATGGCCGTGGCGATCAGCGCCTCGGCGATACCCGGCGCCACTACGGCCAGGGTGGCCTGATGCACGCCGCTCAGGGACATGAAGGCGCTCATGATTCCCCACACCGTCCCGAACAGGCCCACATACGGGCTGGTCGACCCCACGGTGGCGAGAAAGGACAGGTACTGTTCCAGCCCATCCTCCTCGCGCGCCGAGGCGACCCGCATGGAACGCTGCACGGTGTCGTTGATGGTCAGGGGATTGGCCTGGCGCTGTCGGTGCAGGCGCACGAACTCGCCGAAACCGCTGACGAAGATGCGCTCCAGACCGGTCAGCGGCTGTTTGCGGCGCGATGCTTCGTAGATGCTGGCCAGGTCGGTACCGGACCAGAACCGCTCTTCGAACCGTGCCGCCTCGCTGCGTGCGTCGCGCAGCAGGCGCCATTTCATCACCATCAGCGTCCAGGATGTGACGGATGCCAGAAGCAGCAGCAGCATCACCAGCTGGACCACGAAACTCGCGTTCGTGACGAGGTGCCATACAGAAAGGTCAGGCGACATCTTGCAGAACTCCTAGCAGTGCGTCGGGAATGGTTTTGGGCCGGAAGGATGTGGAATCCAGGCAGGCGACCTTGATCTCACCGCGCGCCAGGATCTCTTCCCGACCCTCATCGTAACGCAGCACTGCTTGAACAAATGTGACACTGGCGCGCCCCCACTGTTTCACGCTGGCGCGCACTTCGAGCAGTTCGTTGAACCGCGCGGGGCGCAGATAATCCACCTGCACGCTGCGCACCGCAAACACGATGCCGAGTTCGCGGATCAACGCATCCTGCTCGAACCCCCGGGCGCGCAGCCATTCGGTACGTGCGCGCTCCATGAATTTCAGATAGTTGGCGTAATACACGACGCCCGCCAGATCGGTGTCCTCGAAATAGACCCGGACCGGCAATGCAAACGTATTCTGGTCGGTGTCCGTCATGCTGCTGGAAAACCGTTTCAGGGAACCTCGTCGAACAAATCGCCGCCGGCATCGCCCGGCGACAGGTCGCTGCGCGGGGACAACCCGAAATGCCGGTAGGCGGAGGCAGTGGCCACGCGCCCGCGCGCGGTACGCATCATAAACCCCTGCTGGATCAGATAGGGTTCTATCACATCCTCCAACGTGCCGCGCTCCTCGCCGATGGCCGCCGCCAGGCTGTCGATGCCCACCGGGCCGCCGTCGAACTTCTGGATCACCGCCAGCAACAGGCGCCGGTCCATGTTGTCGAAGCCGTGCACGTCCACGTTGAGCAGGTCGAGGGCCCGGTCCGCCACCTCGCCGGTAATGCGCCCGTCCGCCTTGACCTGGGCGAAATCACGCACCCGGCGTAGCAGACGGTTTGCGATGCGCGGCGTTCCGCGCGAACGCTTGGCGATCTCCGCCGCCCCGCCTTCCTCGATCTCGACCCCCAGGATACGCGCCGAACGCAGCACGATGCGCGTCAGCTCCTCGCGGGAATAGAACTCCAGGCGCTGGACGATGCCGAAGCGGTCGCGCAGCGGGGAGGTCAGCAGGCCGGCCCGGGTGGTGGCGCCCACCAGGGTGAACGGGGGCAGGTCCAGCTTGATGGAACGCGCCGCCGGCCCCTCGCCGATCACGATGTCGAGCTGGAAGTCCTCCATGGCCGGGTAAAGCACCTCTTCCACCACCGGGGACAGCCGGTGGATCTCGTCCACGAACAGCACGTCGCCCGGTTCGAGATTGGTGAGAATGGCCGCCAGATCGCCGGGTTTCTCCAGCACCGGGCCGGAGGTGTGGCGCAGCCCCGCCTCCAGTTCGTGGGCGATGATGTGCGACAGGGTGGTTTTGCCCAGGCCGGGCGGACCGAAGATCAGCACGTGGTCCAGCGGTTCGCCCCGCCCGCGCGCCGCCTGGATGAAGATCGCCATCTGCTCGCGCACCGCGGGCTGGCCGACGTAATCGGCCAGCCGCCGGGGGCGGATGTTCTCCTCGATCTGACGCTCCTCACCCAGGACCTGGGCGGAGATGATGCGGTCGGATTCGCTCACCGGTTCAGAGTAGCACGCAGGGCCTGACGGATGATCTCTTCACTGCCCAGGTCCGCCGCCTCCACCGCGCTGACCATGCGGCTGGCGTCGGCGGGCCGGTAGCCGAGGGAAATCAGGGCGTGTACGGCGTCTTCCACCGGGTCGGACACCGGCGTGCCGCCGGTCGGGGTCAGCGCGACCTCGCCGGGGGCCTCGATGCGGTCGCGCATCTCGATGATCAGGCGTTCGGCGGTCTTCTTGCCGATACCGGGCAGCCGGGTCAGGGCGGCTGCGTCGCCGGCCTGCACGCAGCGTCCGAATTCGGCGGCGTTCATGCCGGAGAGGATGGCCAGGGCCATCTTCGCGCCCACACCGCTCACCTTGAGCAGGCTGCGGAACAGGCTGCGTTCGGCTTCGGAAACAAAGGCGTACAGGGTATGGGCGTCCTCGCGCACCTGGAGGTGAGTGAACAGCGTGACCTGGGTGCCGGCCGCCCCCAGTTCGTAGAAGGTGCTCATCGGGGCCTCGAGCTCGTAGCCGACCCCGTTCACGTCGACCAGCAGCATGGGGGGCTGCTTGACCACGATCTCGCCCCGCAGCCTGCCGATCATGCGCGGACGCCCCTGAGTGCGGCCGCCACTCCGGACAGGCCAGTATGCGCATGGCACAGCGCGATGCCCAGGGCATCCGCGCTGTCGGCCTGCAGGCGCCCCTGCAGATTAAGCAGAACCTTGACCATATGCTGTACCTGCGTCTTGTCGGCCCCGCCGCGCCCCACGATGGCGAGCTTCACCTCGCGCGGACTGTACTCCGCCACCGCCAGGCCGGCACGCACCCCGGCCACGATAGCCGCCCCGCGCGCCTGGCCGAGCTTGAGGGCGGAGGCGGCGTTCTGGGAAACGAACACGTTCTCGATCGCCATCTGATCCGGCCGGTGCTCCTCGATCAGCGCGGAAACCTCGCGGAAAATGCATCCCAGGCGCTCCGGCAGATTTTCACCCTCGACGCGAATCGCGCCGCTGGCCAGATGCCGGCTGGCCTGCCCGTCGCTTTCGATCACCCCGTAACCGGTGATGCGGGAACCGGGATCGATGCCGAGAATACGCATGTCAGAACCGGATCGGCCTAGGCAAGGGTTTCCAGCACCTCGTCAGGGAAATCGGCGTTGGAATAGACGTTCTGCACGTCGTCGAGGTCCTCCAGCATGTCCAGCAGCCGCAGCAGCTTTTCGGCATCCTCCGACTCGATCGGGGCCGCGGTCTCCGGGCGCATGGTGACCTCGGCGTTCTCGGGCTCCAACCCGGTCTCGACCATGGCCGCCTTCACCGCTTCATAGTCGTCCGGTGCGGTAAGCACATCGACGGAACCGTCTTCATTGGCCTGCACGTCCTCCGCCCCGGCCTCGAGCGCAGCCTCCATGATGCGGTCTTCGTCACTGCCCGTGGGGTAGCTCAGCACGCCCTGCTTGGTGAACAGATAGGCCACGCAGCCGTCGGTGCCCAGATTGCCGCCCGACTTGGAAAAGGCGTGGCGCACCTCCGAAACGGTGCGGTTGCGGTTGTCGGTCATGCAGTCGACCATCACCGCCGTGCCGCCCGGGCCGTAGCCCTCGTAGCGCACTTCCTCGTAATTCTCGCCCTCGAGGTCGCCCGATCCGCGCTTCACGGCGCGCTCGATGGTGTCCTTGGGCATGTTGGCCGACAGGCCCTTGTCGATTGCCAGGCGCAGGCGTGGATTCGCGGCCGGATCGCCGCCCCCGACGCGCGCCGCCACCGTGATTTCACGGATCAGCTTGGTGAACAGCTTGCCGCGTTTCTTGTCCTGGGCACCCTTGCGGTGCTGGATATTGGCCCATTTACTGTGTCCCGCCATAACCTCGACTCGTGCTTGAAAATGGTGCTGATTCTACCACGCCCGACCCGCGGGTCAGGCGCCTCCCGGAACCAGCGTCAGCCGGGGAATTCGCCGTGGCGCAGATAGTGGCACACCGCCTCGGCCACCCGCGGCGACCACAACATGCCGAAATGGCCGTACGGCACGCTGAGATGGCGGGCGATCTCCACCGAGCGGGTCTCGGCCAGCGCGACCGTGCCGTCGTTCGGGTCGGGCAGCGCACTGCCGACCAGCATGCCCATGCCGATGCCCCGGGTACCGGCGATCATGCCCAGACGGCGCCCTCCCGCCCAGCGCGGCCGGTCGCCGAGCAGCCCCCGCACGATGCTGTGCCCGAGCAGCCAGCGGGTCATAGGCGAGCGGGCGAAGACCCGGGCCACGCTGCTGCCGGCAACCGGCGTGCCCAGCAGCAGGACCTCGCCCGGCGGCAGACCGGGGTCCTGCTCGAACAGATGCAGCACCACGATCCCGCCCAGACTGTGAGCGACGAAATGCACCACGTCCGCGTCCAGCCCGCGGACGAATTCCCGCAGCCGGGCCGCGTTCTGGGCCGGTGTCAGCCGGACGCTGTGGTAATTGAACTGGTGCACGGTAAAACCGCAGTCCCGCACCCGCCGGCGCAATACACTTAGTTCCAGGCCGGTCATCAGAATGCCGTGCAGAAAGACCACCGCCTCACGCATGGTCGCCCTCCCCCAGCGCGAGGATGGCATCGCGATTGGTCCAGGAGCTTGCCAGCGCGGCGGCATCCGTCCAGGACAGCCAGCGCCATTCGAGGTGCTCCCCGGGGTTCAGGCGCGGAGCCGTGGGATGCGGCAGCCGCAGGGTGAACAGGTGCTCGACGTTCTCGCTTGCCTCCGGCGCATAGCGGGCACGCCAGGGCGGGATGATGGGAAAGCGGTTGACGCGGCCGGTATCCACCAGATCCTCGGGCGCGAAACCGGTCTCCTCGACCAGTTCGCGCCGGGCGGCTTCAAGGGCCGTCTCGTCCCAGGCCAGACTGCCGGTGACGGACTGCCAGAAGTCCGCCGGCTCGCGCCGGCGGAGCATCAGAACCTGCCGGTCGGGGGTATGGATCACCACCAGCACCGATTCGGGCCGTTTGTAGCGCTGTGTCATGCCGTTAGCAGGCCGCACACGCGCCGGGTCTCACCCCTGGCGGCGGATGCGGATGTTGAGTTCCTGCAGCTGCCGTTCGCTGACCGGTGCCGGCGCATCGGTCAGCGGACAGGATGCCGTTTGCGTCTTGGGGAAGGCGATGACCTCCCGGATCGAGTTGCTGCCCGTCATGAGCATCACCAGGCGGTCGAGCCCGAAGGCGATGCCCGCGTGCGGAGGACAGCCGTACTTGAGCGCGTCCAGCAGGAAGCCGAACTTCTCGCGGGCCTCCTCCTCGGCGATATCGAGCAGGCGGAAGATTTCCTGCTGCATCTCGGTATTGTGAATACGCACCGATCCACCGCCGACCTCGGTGCCGTTGAGCACCATGTCGTAGGCGCGCGACAGGATGTCACCCGGATGCATATCGAGCTTGTTGGGGTCGGCGACCCGCGGGGCGGTGAACGGGTGATGCAGGGCGATCCAGCGCTTTTCCTTTTCGTCGAATTCGAACATCGGGAAATCCACCACCCACAGCGGACGCCAGCCGTGCTCGACCAGGTCGCGGTCGTGGCCGAGTTTGACGCGCAGGGCGCCGAGGGCGTCGTTCACCACCCGCGCCTTGTCGGCGCCGAAGAACACCAGGTCGCCGTCCGCGGCCCCGGTACGTTCCATGATCGCGGTCACCACCTCGTCCGGCAGGAACTTGAGGATCGGCGACTGCAGGCCGTCGCGCCCGGCCGCGAGGTCGTTGACCTTGATGTAGGCCAGCCCCTTGGCGCCGTAGCGGGACACAAAGGCCGTGTAGTCGTCAATCTCCTTGCGGGACAGATCGCCGCCGCCCGGCAGGCGCAGCGCGGCGATGCGTCCCTCGGGGTCCTTGGCCGGTTCGGCGAACACCTTGAACTCGACCGTCTGCATCAGATCGGTAAGCTCGGTCAGCTCCAGCGGAATGCGCAGGTCCGGCTTGTCCGACCCGTAACGGCGCTGGGCCTCGGCATAGCTCATGCGCGGGAAAGGCGTGGGCAGCGCAACCTCCAGCGTGGTCGCGAACAGCTCGCGAATCATCTCCTCCATGAGCATCATCACGCCTTCCTCGTCCAGGAAGGTGGTCTCGATATCCAGCTGGGTGAATTCAGGCTGACGATCGGCGCGCAGGTCCTCGTCGCGGAAACAGCGCACGATCTGGTAGTAGCGGTCGAAGCCCGACATCATCAGCAGCTGCTTAAACAGCTGGGGCGACTGCGGCAGGGCGAAGAAACTACCCGGTTGGGTGCGCGAGGGCACCAGGTAGTCGCGCGCGCCCTCGGGCGTCGCCTTGGTGAGCATCGGCGTCTCAATGTCCAGGAAACCGTTCTCGTCCAGGAAGCGGCGCAGGAACTGCGTGATCTGCGCCCGCTTCTGAATCCGCTGCTGCATCTCGGGACGGCGCAGGTCGATGTAGCGGTGCTTGAGGCGCAGTTCCTCGTTGACACCCTCCTCGTCGAGCTGGAACGGGGGCGTCTGGGCCTCGTTGAGCACCTCGAGCGTGGTGCACAGCACCTCGACCTGCCCGCTCGGCAGACCGGGATTCTCGGTCCCCTCGGGACGACGGCGCACGCGCCCCGTCACCTTGAGCACGAATTCGTTACGAATCCGCTCCGCCTTCATAAAGATGTCCGGCGTATCCGGATCGAACACCACCTGCAGGATCCCCTCCCGGTCGCGCAGATCGACAAAGATGACCCCGCCGTGGTCACGGCGGCGGTTCACCCAACCGCACAGGGTGACCTCCTGATCGATGAGGGATTCATTCACCCGACCGCAGTAATGAGTACGCATATTCAAGAATACCGAGAGCTGATCCGCCCGCAAGATGCCGCTACGCGGCAGGTGGGGCAGGAGGTTGGCGAAAAAGCGGGAATGTTAAGATGCGGATGGGGGTTGCGCAACCGGCTCGGGCTGTTTGCTGTTGAGCACGCCGAGCGACATGACCAGTTTCAGCGCCTCCTCCACCGGCATATCCAGCTCGATGACGTCTTCCCTGGGCACCAGGATGACGAATCCCGACGTCGGGTTCGGGGTGGTGGGAACGAAGACCGTGATCACCTCGCGCGCGGTTTTCTGCTGCACCTCGCCGCTCGGTGTCCCGGTCTGAAAGGCGATGGTCCACAACCCCTTGCGGGGATACTCGACCAACAGCACGTTGCGAAACGACTGACCGCCGGAACTGAGCAGGGTCTCCATGACCTGCTTGACCGCGGCGTAGATGCTGCGCACAAAGGGGATGCGGCCGAGCAGCGACTCCCAGGCGCCGATCAGCTTGCGCCCAAGCAGGTTGGCCACCACCACGCCGGTGGCGATGACCACCAGCGCGGAGAGCAGAATACCGAGGCCGGGAATCTTGAAGCCGAACAGCACCTCGGGCCGCCAGGCCGGCGGCAGCAGGAGCAGGGTCTGGTCCATGACGTCGACCAGCGCCCGCAACACCACAAGGGTGATGATCAGCGGGACCCAGACCAGCAGTCCCGCGATCAGGTAGCGACGGATGGCCGCCATCATGGCTCAGGCTTCAGCTGGCGGTGGAACAGGTACCGCTGGCGCAACCGGCGCTGCCGCAGCCACCACCGGAGTCGCCGTCCTTGCTGGCCAGATTCTTCTGGCCGCCTTTCTTGAAGTCCGTCTCGTACCAGCCGCTGCCGCTGAGACGGAAACCCGCCGCGGAAATCCGTTTCTGGAGCGTGGGCTTGCCGCATTCGGGGCAATCGGACAGAGGGGCATCAGACATTTTCTGGATGACCTCCAGTTCATGGCCGCAGGACGTGCACCCGTACTCGTAGATTGGCATTTCCAATACCTCCGCCAACATGTTTCAATATTAGAGAAAGATTATATGGGGATTACATCCCCCTGATACAACTAATTCGCCAGAGACAAAACCACATGGCCGACAAGCTTGTCATTATGCTCCTAAACGTCAATCCGGAGCGTCCCGGCACCCTCGGCGCCCCGTTCTTCCAGGCCACCGTCGCCGCCGCCATGGACATGGAGGTCGAGATGTACTTCGCCGGCCCCAGCGCCAGGTTCCTCACCCGGGGCTATGCCGACAACCTCTATCCCGGCGCAGCCCGGGAAAAATCCCTTTATTCCTTCATGCAGGACGCCCACGAGGCCGGAGTGAAATTCTACGTCTGCGCCGGCGCCATGGACGAGAACGAACTCAACCAGGACAACGCCATTCCAGAACTCGACGGCATGCGTGGAGGCGCCGCCTTCATCAGCGAGGCCGCGGAAGACGGTGTCCTGACACTGACCTATTGATTCCTCGCCCGCACTTCAGCATTTCTTGTTGCCGCCACCTCTATACCACACGCGAGTTCGCGTCACAGCCTTACGGTTGACCGGCCGAATCCAACCAAGCGGGATCATTTCCGAGCACAAAGCCGAAGCGATCCGTATACTGCAGCGGTTTTCCGACTGACCCGACGGACATATGGCCCGCACCATCCTGATCACCGGCTGTTCCAGCGGCATCGGCTACTGCGTTGCCCAGGGCCTCAAGGCGCGCGGCTATCGCGTGTTCGCGACGGCACGCCGGGAGCAGGACGTGCAACGCCTGGCCGAGGAGGGTTTCGAGGCCCTGCAGCTGGACCTGGCCGACTCCGCTTCGATTGAAGCCGCCGTGGACGAGGTGCTGAAACGGACCGGCGGCACCCTGGACGCGTTGTTCAACAACGGCGCCTACGGACAGCCCGGCGCGGTGGAAGATCTGCGTCGCGAGATCCTGCGCGAGCAGCTGGAAACCAATCTGCTGGGCTGGCTGGAACTCACCAACCGGGTGCTGCCGGTAATGCGGCGCCAGGGGCACGGACGGATTATCAACAACAGTTCGGTCCTGGGTCTGATCGCCCTGCCGTTTCGCGGCGCCTACAACACCAGCAAGTTCGCGCTCGAGGGCATGACCGATACCCTGCGTCTGGAGCTGCACGGCACGGACATCCACGTCTGTCTTGTTGAACCGGGGCCGATCATCAGTCAATTCCGCGCCAACGCCTATGAGGCCTTCAAGCGCAACATCGACCGCGAGCACAGCGCCTTCCGGAAACAATACGCCGGCGCCGAGCAGCGGCTCGCACGGCCCGACAAGGGTGACGATCCGTTCACCCTGGGTCCCGAGGCGGTGCTGAAACGCGTCGTTCACGCCCTGGAGAGTTCACGGCCGCGGCCGCGCTATTACGTGACCTTCCCGACCTGGCTGTTCGGCATTCTGCGCCGGCTGCTTTCCACGCGCATGCTGGACCGTGTGCTGCTGGCCGTCTCGCGCGACGAAAACCGCTAATAGGTTGTTGTCTACTCATGCGGCACGATAGGGCGTCAAAATCGTGCTCAAAATGCTCGTTTACACTCAAGTAAACTGCGCTTTTTGGCAGGCACTGGGATTACTGCTGTTTATAAGGTGTGAAATCGAATTTGCCGGCCGCCATGTCGTCCCACAGGTCCGACTGCAGTACGGCGAACATCTTGAACAGCTTGCGCAGTTCCTCGTCCTCCATGAACCCCTGATCCTGCGCGCTCTTGAGCGCATCGGCCAGCAGCGCGCACTGGTCGCGCGAAACGTTGAGGATATTCAGCCCTTCTTCGCCCATTTCTACATGCATCGTGCGTCTCCTCGTCGGTCGGGTCGGTAGATGCAAAAAGGCCCCGCCGGAGCGGGGCCTTGTCACATCCGGGTGATGGCCGGATCTTACACCGAGAAGGAAGACCCGCAACCACAGGTGGTGGTGGCGTTCGGATTGCGAATCACGAACTGCGCCCCTTCCAGACCCTCGGTGTAGTCGATCTCGGCGCCGACCAGATACTGGTAGCTCATCGGATCGATCAGCAGCGTCACGCCGCCGTTCTCAACCATGGTGTCACCGTCGTTGACGTTCTCGTCGAAGGTGAAGCCATACTGGAATCCGGAGCAACCACCGCCAGTCACGAACACGCGCAACTTCAGGTTGTCGTTGTTCTCCTCCTCGATCAGGCTTTTGACCTTCGAGGCGGCGGAATCGGTGAAGATCAGGGGGGACGGCATGGCTTCGGTCGTCTGTGTCGCGCTCATGACGTTTACTCTCCGTAAAATTCGGACTATTGCGTTGGCCTTCAGACTATCATTAACCTACAAAACAGGTCAAGAATTGCCGCCGGCCGCCTGTTGTTCGTGCTGCTCGCCCGCCGGCTGGCCCTGCTTGTATTCCAGCTTGGGCTTGCCGCCCTTCTGGTGAACGAGATTGCCGTTGATTTCCGCCCCGACGGCCATTTCGATCAGGTTGTAGTAGACGTTGCCCTGGATACGCGCCTTGGTGGCCAGTTCGATGTGCTCGGAGGCATACACGTCGCCTTCCACCATGCCGTTGATCACCTGGTTCGGCACGTGCACCTCGCCGTTGATCTGCCCGTTCTCGCTCAGGATCAGCATCGAGGCGTCGTCCTCCGCCGTCACGTTGCCGGTCACCTTGCCTTCCACGTGCAGGCCGCCGGAAAAGCTGACGTCGCCCTTCACATGGGTATGCCGGCCGATCAGGGTGTCGATCTTGGCACTTTCGAACTTTTTCTGTGGTTTTCCAAACATTTACTTATTCCCATTGAGCGTCTTGGCCCAGTCATAATCGCGGTCGATGGAATCGAGGCGACGCGAACTGGGCCGAACCCGGACCTCGATCTTCTGCGGTTCGAAGCCTACCGGAAGCTTGATGTTGCCATCAATACTCTGGAAATACTTGAAGGAGAACTTCAGTCGCTTCTGATCCCCGCCTGTCAGCTTGCTCAGATCGAGGGTGGTCTGCGCGCCGTTCAGCATACCGACGAGCGAGATGTCGGCACTGCCCCGTGCCACCAGACCGGCACCACGCACCTGGGTAAGCACCAGCGAGTAGGCGTATTCACCGGAGCCGTCGCCCGTCTCCAGCGAGAGGTTCTGCACATGCAGGCCCGGCTGCATCTTGGACGGCGAGACGATGCTCTTGTAAAAGGCCAGCTCTTCCTTCAGATCGGAAATCTGATTTTCCAGCTGGGTGAGGGTCTGCTTCACCTCGGAGGACGACTGGGTGGCGATCTTGTTGCTGCTGCTCAGGCTCGCGACCTTTTGCAGCAGATCCCGGTTCTGTCCTTCCAGATACTTGACCCGGTCATGCAGACGGCTGGTTTCGACCTGCAGCCGCCCAGTCTGATAGCCGCTGGCCGCAAACCCCAGCTCATACATGCCCCAACCGAGCAGAATAACCACCAGGGCCAGAAACGCCTGCCTGAGACGCTGCCTCATCGGGTCGTGATGCTTGAGACGGTAACCCTTCTCGTGCTTCGGCGGGAACAGCGGCGGCAGTTTCATCATCGGACTCAGGGCAGAAGTGCGGGCTGTTCCAGCCCGAGCGTTTCGGGCAAACCGAACATCAGGTTCATGTTCTGTACCGCTTGTCCGGCGGCACCCTTGACCAGATTGTCGATGACGGACAGCACTACAGCCCGACGCCCGTTTCCGGGACGATGCACGGCGATACGGCACATGTTGGCACCGCGCACGCTGCGCGTTTCGGGCAGGGATCCCGGCGGCAGCACGTCGACGAAGGGCTCGCCGCGATAGCGGGATTCGAAAACGGCCTGGAGGTCGACCTCCCCGGCATTCAGGTCCGCATACAGGGTGGCCAGGATACCGCGGATCATGGGCAGCAGGTGCGGCACGAAGGTCAGCTCGGCCTGCGGCGCGACCTGCGCCAGGGTCTGCATGATCTCGGGCAGGTGCCGGTGCCCGGCGACGCCGTAGGCCTTGAAATTGTCACCCGCCTCGGCGAGCAAGTGCTGCTGAACGGGCTTGCGGCCGGCACCCGAGACGCCCGACTTGGCGTCGGCCACCAGGCTCCCGACATCGACCAGACCCGCCTCCAGCAACGGCAGCAGGCCCAGTGTCACGGCGGTGGGATAACAACCGGGATTGGCCACCAGCCGGGCGGACCGGATACGGTCTCGATTGATCTCCGGCAGGCCGTACACCGCTTCGGACAGCAGCTCCGGGCAGGCATGGGACATGCCGTACCACTGCGACCAGACCGCGGCATCCGCCAGACGGAAGTCGGCGGCCAGATCAATGACCCGTACGCCGGCCTCAAGCAGACCGGGCACGGCGTGCATGGCGACGCCGTTCGGCGTGGCGAAAAACACGACATCGCATTCGGCCAGCGGCGCCTCGTCGCGATCGCTGAAAGTCAGATCGGTGTGGCCGCGCAGGTTGGGAAACGCCTCGTCGATGCGCTGCCCGGCCTGCTCGCGGGAAGTGGCCGCCGCCAGTTCGGCCTGAGGATGGGAAACGAGCAGGCGCAGCAGTTCGACGGCGGTGTAACCCGTGCCACCAACGATGCCGATGCGAATCTTGCTCATGCCGTACGCAGGTTCCCGTAGCGTATGTGTTGCCAAGCCGGGAATCTTACGGGGCCGGCCAGACCTTTACCAGTCCAGACGGGTGGAATTGTGCCATTGCGAGTGTGGAATGTTACACTTTCGCGGCGCGGCGACGCTCGCCGTGCATATAACTCAAATTTCCTGTCCGTTACATGCACCCGCTGCGCGAGTTCGCCAAAGACCTTTTATCCGCGGAGGTCTGGAAAGCACGCCTTGTCTTTTGGGCGGGCGCGATCGTGGTCGGCCTGGTCGCCGTCTTCTTCGCCAAGGCGGCCGATTACGCCAACGGGCTGTTCCGCCACCTGATCACGTACTCGCCCTGGCTGCCGCTCGCCGTCACCCCCATCATTCTGATGCTGGTCGCGTGGCTGACCATCCGGTTCTTCCCCGGTTCACAGGGCAGCGGTATTCCGCAGGCCATGGCCGCGCTCGAGATGCGCGAACAGGCCCTGCGCCAGCCGCTGCTTTCGCTGCGCATCGTGATCGGCAAGATCGTCCTTACCCTGCTCGGCCTGCTGAGCGGCGCCTCCATCGGCCGCGAGGGTCCGACCGTGCACATCGGCGCCTCGATCATGTTTTCGATCGGCCGCCTGGCCAAGTTCCCGTTCCACTACATGGACCGCGGCCTCATCCTGGCCGGCAGCGCGGCGGGCATCGCGGCCGCGTTCAACACCCCGCTGGCCGGGGTGGTGTTCGCCATCGAGGAAATGAGCCGCTCCTTCGAGGAGCGCACCAACGGCACCCTGATCACCGCCGTTATCATCGCCGGCGTCACGGCGGTCGCCCTGCTCGGCAACTACACCTATTTCGGCACCACCGACGCCACCCTGGGCGCCGAAAGCCCCTGGCCGGCGGTCTTCATCTGCGGCGTCGCGGGTGGCCTGCTGGGCGGCCTGTTCAGCCTGATCATCGTCCGGGGCACACGCTGGCTCGCACCCTGGCAACGGCGGCGCCCCCTGCTGATCGCCATCGGCTGCGGGCTGGTGATCGCCGCAGCCGGCGTGCTGTCAGGCAGCCAGACCTACGGCACGGGTTACGAAGAGGCGCGCGAACTGCTGACCCAGACCGGCACCCTCGGCAGCAGCTACTTTTTTTACAAATTTCTGGCCACGGTCGCCTCTTATCTGAGCGGCATCCCCGGCGGCATCTTCGCCCCGTCGCTGGCCACCGGCGCCGGACTGGGGGCGGTCATCGGACACTGGCTGCCGGGCACGCCGATCGCGGTGGTCATCCTGCTCGGCATGGTCGGCTATTTCGCCGGCGTGGTGCAGACCCCGATCACCTCCTTCGTAATCGTGGTGGAGATGACCGCCAACCACGAACTGGTGCTGCCGCTGATGGCGACCGCTTTCATCGCCTATGTCGTCTCCAAGCTGATCTGTCCCACCGCGATTTATCAGGAACTTGCCATCGCCTTCCGCCCCCCGCAGGAAGCACCCAAACCCGAGGGGGAAGATGAAGCGAAGCCAGCGCCCGCCTCGGAGCGGGGAACCCCCTGACGCCCGCCGCGGTCTGACAGCCCCGGGCACCCGCGATCCTTCGTGGCACATGCCTTATACTTGTTCACCTGCTCGTGGAGTACGGTACGCACATGAAAACCAAGGATATTTTCATCAGCGTCTTCGCCATCGCCCTGATCGGCGGGCTGCTGGCGCTGTGGCTTGCGCCCTCCGGCATGCGCAAGGCCCCCGACATCCATTTCACGACGCTGGACGGCCGCCAGATGAGCCTGGCCGATCTGCGCGGGCGGCCGGTACTGGTCAACTTCTGGGCCACCACCTGCCCCGGCTGCATCAAGGAAATGCCCGAACTGGTCAAGCTATACCGGAAATTCTCCCCGCAGGGTCTCGAGATCATCGGCGTGTCGATGTCCTACGACCCACCGGACCAGGTGCGCGCCATGCAGGCGCTCAGAAAACTGCCCTATCTGTTGACCATGGACACCGACGACAAGATCGCCAAGGCCTTCGGCGAGATCCGGCTGACCCCGACCTCGTTCCTGATCGCCCCGGACGGTACCATCGTCTACCAGAAGCTGGGCGAGCTGAATTTCAAGCACATCGAGCAGACCATCAGCGGCCTGCTGCCCGCCAAGGCCAAGGAATCGGCCTGAGATGTTTCTCTGGATCAAGGCCCTGCACGTGATCTTCATGGTCACCTGGTTCGCCGGCCTGTTCTATCTGCCCCGGCTGTACGTCTATCACGCGCAGGAAATGACGCCAGAGACCGGCACCCTGTTCAAGGTCATGGAACGGCGACTGTTTTTCATCATGACCCTGGGCGGGTCACTGACCGTGCTGTTCGGGCTGTGGATGCTGATCTGGCAGTGGGGGTACTACGGCCACCAGGTGTGGATGCACGTCAAGCTGACCCTGGTGGTTCTGCTGATCGGCTACCACGCCTGGTGCTGGAAGCTGATGCGCGACTTCCGCGCCGACAGGAACCGGCACAGCCACCGCTGGTACCGCTGGTTCAACGAGTTTCCCAGCATCCTGCTCATCCTGATCGTCATCCTGGTGATCGTGAAACCCTGAGCAGTTTCAGGTCTTGCCGGCCCGCACCAGGCCGCCCAGCCCGGCCCCGATCAGCGCCTCGTTCAACAGTGCACGCACTGCGGCGGGTTCCTCGCGCCGCAGTGCCTCCTCCGCCAATGCCCGGGCCTGCGCGTCGCTGAAACTGCGCACCACCCACTTGATGCGCGGCAGCATGGCGGCACTGACGCTCAGGCTGTCCACGCCCATGCCCAGCAACAACAGGGCCGAGGCGGGGTCGCCGGCCATTTCCCCGCACACGCTCACTGGCTTGCCGGCGCCATGCGCGCCCTCCACGGCCTGCACGAGGGCACGCAGCACCGCCGGGTGCAGTGCGTGGTACAGCCCCGCGACGCGCGGGTTGTTGCGATCCACCGCCAGCAGATACTGGATCAGGTCATTGCTGCCGATGCTCAGGAAATCCACGTGCCGGGCCATCGCCCCGGCCAGGTAGACGGCGGAAGGCACCTCCACCATGACGCCGACCTGCGGCATGACGATGTCATGGCCTTCCTCGCTCAGCTCGTTGCGCGCCCGCTCCAGCAATGCCAACGATTCCGTCAGTTCGCTGACCGAGCTGACCATGGGCAGCAGCACGCGCAGGTTGCCCAATCCCTCGCCGGCCAGCAGCATGCCGCGCAGCTGGGTGACGAAGATCTCCGGATGATCGAGGGTGAGGCGAATGCCGCGCCAGCCCAGAAAGGGATTGTCCTCGTGCACGGGGAAATAAGGCAGGGGTTTGTCGCCGCCCACGTCCAGGGTGCGCAAGGTGACGGGGCGCGGTGCGAACGCGGACAGCACCTGGTGGTAGATCTGACGTTGGGCCTCCTCGCCCGGGAACCGGTCGCGCGCCATGAACGGCACCTCGGTCCGGTACAGGCCGATGCCGTCCGCGCCGGAACGCAATGACGGACTGATATCGGACAGCAGGCCGGTGTTGGCGTAGACCGGCACCTCGCGTCCGTCCTTCATGGCGGCCGGCTGGTAGGCCTCCTTGCGCAGGCCTTCGTCAAGCTGCCGCTCTTCGGTGGCCAGGCGTTCGAATTCGGACTTGAGCTGCGGATTGAGGCGTATGTAGACGCGCCCCACATAGCCGTCCACGACGACCTCGCGCCCTTCCAGGCGTCCCACCGGCAGGTCCGCCACCCCCATCGTGGCCGGAACGCCCAGGGCGCGGGCGAGAATCGCCACGTGCGATGAGCCGGAACCGTGCGCCGACACCAGACCCACCAGACGCTCCGTCGGCACCTCGGCCAGTTGCGCGGCGGTGAGTTCCTCGCCGATCAGCACCGTGCGCGCGGGATACTCGTGATGATCGCGCACATCCGACTGCAGGTGGGCCAGCACCCGCCGGCCCAGGTCGCGGATGTCCGTGGCCCGCTCGCGCAGGTATTCGTCTTCCATGGAAGCGAAGCGACGTGCATGCTCGCGCACGGTCTGCGCCAGCGCACCCTCGGCCCACTGCCCCTCACGAATGCGGACACGCGCCTGCTCCAGCAGCGCACCATCCTGCAGAATCATCGCATAGGCATCGAACAGGGCGCGTTCGTCCTCGGGCAGGTGCGCGCCGAGGGTGTCCTTGAGCGCGATCAGGTCCGCGCGCGCCGCCTGGGCGGCGGCGTCCAGGCGGGCGAGCTCGCCCTCCGGATCGTCGCTGTCACGCTCGGGAACGGCGTCCAGGTCGCTGGGGCTGTAGGCCACCACCACCTCGCCGATGCCCACGCCGTTCGCCCCGGGCACACCGCTCAGAAAACGCGGCTCCTCGGAGAGCTTGGCCTCGCGCAGGGCCCGGATCTCGCCACTCATCTCGGCGTGGCCGATCGCCGCCGCCAGCTGCGCTGCCAGGGTGAGGAGAAAGGCCACGTGCTCGTCGTCGAAGCGGCGATGCTCGCGCTGCTGAACCACCAGCACGCCCTGCAGCTGGCGGTGATGAATCACCGGCACGCCCAGAAAGGCGTGATAACGCTCCTCGCCGGTTTCGGGAAAGTACTTGTAACGCCGATGCGCCGGGGCGTCGTCCAGGTTGACCGGTTCCGCCCGCTGGGCCACCAGGCCGACCAGCCCTTCGGTGAAGTCCAGCCTGACGCGGTAAACGGCATCGGGATTGAGGCCCTCGGTGGCCATCAGCACCAGGGTGTCCTGGCCGGGCAGCCGCAGGTAGATCGAACAGACGTCGACCGCCAGGGCGCGGCGCGTCTGAGTGACGACGAGCTGCAGCGCCTCGGTGAGATCGGCAGCGTCGTTAACGTCCTGAACTATACGGCGCAGAATACCCAGCACGTGATCCGAACCCTATGGGTAAGAAAAGCAAAGCAATGTCGGCCGTCCATGCCAGCATGATCCAAGCTACTCTTCCAGTATCTTGTGCAGACAGGGTTCGAGTTCACTCAAGGCGCGTTGATAGACCTTGCGCTTGAAAAACACCACCTCGCGGGCGGGCCGCCAGTAGTCGATCCAGCACCAACTGTCGAATTCCGGGTGTTCCGAGGCATCCAGCTGCACGCAGGCTTCATCCCCGATCAGACGCAGCAGGTACCAGCGCTGTTTCTGCCCGATGCAACGCGGCCAGCTGTTGCGGCGAATCAGATGCCGTGGCAGCCGGTAACGCAGCCAGCGCCGGGTCCAGCCGATCACCTCGACATGTTCGGGAAGCAGGCCCGTTTCTTCCTGCAGCTCACGGAAAAGCGCGTCGCGGGGAGTCTCGCTGGACTTGATCCCGCCCTGGGGAAACTGCCAGGCATCCTGCCCTGTGCGCTTGCCCCAGAATAAACTGCCGTCACGATTGCAGAGGATGATACCGACGTTGGCCCTGAACCCTTCGGAATCAATCACCTGTATTGCCCTTGACCATACCTTCCATGATTCGATTTTTCCACACTCGTTGCGACCCGGCAAATGTCTTGGCGCGCCGTTCCCGTTACAATCCGCCCTTTTGCAAACGGACGGAGGATTCCGCGTGGCGCTGGCCATTTTCGATCTCGATCACACCCTGCTGCAGGGCGACAGCGATTACGAGTGGGGACGCTTTCTGGTGCGCCTGGGTGTAGTTGACGGGGAAACCTACGAACGCACCAACCTGGCCTTTTACGAGCAGTACAAGGCCGGCACGCTCGATATCCACGAATTCGCGCGTTTCGCCTTCCGCCCCCTGGCGGAAAACCCGGTGGCGCAGCTTCAGGCCTGGCGCGTGCAGTTCATGGAAGAAGTGATCCTGTCGATGATCAGCGCCGGCTCCCGGGACCTGCTCGATACGCACCGCGGCCGCGGCGACACCCTGTTGATCATCACCGCCACCAACCGTTTCGTCACCGAGCCGATCGCCCGCGAACTGGGGGTCGACCACCTGCTGGCCACCGATCCCGAATTCCACGGCGGCCGCTATACCGGACGCATCGCCGGCGTACCCTGTTTCCGCGAGGGCAAGGTCACCCGGCTGCAGCAATGGCTGGAGGAACACGGCCGCAACCTGCAGGACAGCTGGTTCTACAGCGACTCCCACAACGACCTGCCGCTGCTGGAACTGGTCGACCATCCCGTGGCCGTGGACGCCGACGAGCCGCTCACCCGGATCGCAGGGGAGCGTGGCTGGCGGACGCTGTCGTTAGTCGGCTGAAGCCGTCCCGCCAAAGGCCTCGGCCATGGCGCGGACACGCCCGGTGGCAGGCAGCGAGGACTTGCCCGCCGCGTCGATGGCGGCCACAAACCCCGCGAAGAATTCGGGCAACGCCTTGACCAGCTGCTGCTTGCGCAGGCGGCCCGTGCCCTGCACCGGCCACATGCCGCGCTTGGTGCCGTTAGGCAGGGCGTCGCAGACCTTCAGCCCCCAGCCTTCGGTATTCACGTCCCATACATGGTGACGCACCATCAGCCGGTAAACATGTTCGGCATGCATGTCGGCCATGCCTACGCCCGGTCCTTCGAACTCCACCTGCAGCTCGGTGGCCAGCCGCTCCATTTCGGCATCCAGCTCGGTCAGGGCCTGATCCAGTTCGGCATTGACCCATACCGTATCGGCCTCAGCGGCCCGGGCAAGCACTTGGATGTAATCGCTCATATCCAACTCAGACAGTAGGTTGTCGAAAAGGGGGGCGAAGATAGCACGGATGGAGGCGCTCATCCTCTCCTGACGGGCTCAGACCTCGACCGGGTCGGTCATGCGCCTGGGCTGGCCCAGGGCGTAGCCCTGGGCGTAGTCCACGCCCAGCTCCTGCAGCAGAGGGATCACGGCCTCGTCTTCCACCCATTCCGCGATGGTGCGGATACGCATCACGTGCCCGAGGCGGGTGACGGCGGCCACCATTTCGCGATCCACCGGATCGCTGAGCATGTCCTTGACGAAGGCGCCGTCGATCTTGAGATAGTCGACCGGCAGGTTCTTGAGATAGCCGAAGGAGCTCAACCCGCTGCCGAAGTCGTCCAGGGCGAAGCGGCAACCGAGTGCCCTGAGTTCCTGCATCAACTGGCGGGCCTTGACCAGGTTGCTGATGGCCACGGTTTCGGTGACCTCGAAACAGATCTCCCCGAAATCGATGCCGAATTCCTCGCCGGCAGAGCGGATGTAGTGATAAAGCCCCTCGTCGTTGAGCGAGGCGCCCGACAGGTTGATGGTGACCACGCGGCGGCGCGTGGGCTGGCCGTGGCAGCATCCCGCCTTGAGCGCCTCGAAGGTGGAATGCACCACCCAACGATCGATGGCGGGCATGAGGTCGTAGCGTTCCGCGGCCGGCAGGAAGGCATGGGGCAGGATGGTACGGCCGTCCTCGTCGATCATGCGCAGCAGGATTTCCCAGTGCTCGCCCTCCTCGTCCGCCTCGTGCGACAACGGCCGGATCGGCTGGCGGTAAAGCTGCAGGCGGTTGTCCTTCAGGGCGTTACTGATACGCGACACCCACTGCATCTCCCCCTGCCTGCGTGCCAGCAGTTCGTCCGTCGCCTCGTAGACATGCACGCGGTTGCGGCCGGAATCCTTGGCTGCATAACAGGCCACGTCAGCGGCGCTCATCAGACTCGCCAGGTTGTCGCTCAAGGCGGTAATCGGCACGACGCCGACGCTGACCCCGATCTCGAAGCCCTTGCCCTCCCAGACGAAACGGGTATCGCGAATGGCCTGACGCAGCTTGTCGGCCACCTGCACGGCCTCTTGCAGCGGACAGTTTTCCAGCAGCACGCCGAATTCGTCCCCACCCAAGCGGGCCAGCACGTCGCCCTCGCGCAGCGATTCGCGCAGCAGGATGGACAGTTGCTTGAGTAGTTCGTCCCCGGCCTGGTGACCGCAGGTGTCGTTGACGAGCTTGAACTGGTCGAGATCCAGGTAACACAAGGCGTGGTGATGATCCTCCTCCTGGGCGGAGACCAGCGCCGAATCCAGCAGTTCCTCGAACTTGCGGCGGTTGTACAGCCCCGTCACCAGGTCGTGGCTGGCCTGATAGGTCAGCTGCCGGGTGAGTCGGCGCGCATGGCTGACATCCTGAAACACCGCCACGGCGCCGATGATCTCGCCTTCCTGATTACGCATGGGCGCCGCATTGGCCTCGATGGCGATCTCGGTATCGTTGTGCCGCACCAGCACGGCATGCCGCGATACGGTCACGACGTTGCCGGTGCGCAGGCATTCCTGCACGGGATCGGGAATCACGATATCCGAGTTTTCGCGGTGCAGGCGTGCGATCTCCTCCAGCGGCCGGCCCAGCGCTTCGAGCACGCCCCAGCCCAGCAGGCGCACGGCCGCCGGATTCATGTACTGCACCCGGCCCTGCTCGTCCGTGGTAATCACCGCATCCGTGATCGAATTCAGCGTCACCTCGGCGCGCTCCTTTTCGTTCGACAGCGCCGCCTCGGCACGATTGGCCTGCTTGAGCGCGTGCTGCAGGTCGCGCTGCTTCTCCACCACCGAATCCAGCGCCCGATTGATGAAGCTGGCGAGAAACCCGAATTCGTCGCGGCGGGACTCGTCGAAACGCGCGGCCGTATTGCCCTCCGCGAATGCATTGGCGCTGGCCACCATTTCCCCGAAGGGTTTGGAAAGGAGATTTTGCAGGACCTTTTGCAGGATCAGGGCGAATACGAACACCAGCGCGCCGACGGCAAGCAGGGTGCGGTTACGCATGTCGCGCGCGGCGCGCCCGTAGTCGGGCAGGTAGAAGATCAGCTGGAAGCCGGGCCTCCCTGCGGTGACGATTTTCTGAGAAAGCGTTTTGACATCACCGGTCGGCGCCCCGCTGTCGATGTGGCGCCGGCCCTGTTCCAGGCGCAGGGCACTGAAGCGGAAATCCGTCCGGATATCGTTGAGGTAATCTTCGACCAGACGCTGCTGGGGATCGTGGAACGGGGCCCAGTCCACGCGGCGTAGCACCTCGGCGATCTCGTAGGTGGCCCGCTCGGCGTTCGCCGCGTAACGCGCGTCGATGTCCTGCTCGCGCGAATGCAGCAGCAGGACCGCGACCAGCAGGCCCACCAACACCATTCCCCAAAAAACGATACCGGCGATCCGAACCGGCAGCCTCGTCGCAAACTGAGGCAGCTGGGGGCCGGACGTCACTTAAATCCGAGCCATCTGATAAAGGCCATGACCGGGCAGACGCCGCTGACGCCGGCACCGAGAATAGCGAACGCCATGAACCAGGGAAAGGCCCACAGCCATTCATAGAGCAGGATATAGGTCAGCAGCAGCATGCCGCCGATCACCAGACGCCAGACGCGCTCTGCGTCGACTGTCGTGAAACCCGGCAGTGCGGCTGCGGCCACGCCGGATGCCGTTACGTCTGCGGGCGCCGCCCGGACCGGGCCTTTCAGCAGCCCAAACAGCAGCGGAATGCGCAGATTGGTCAACCCTTCGAAGAGCAGAACCCCGATCACCGTATACACCAGCACAGCCTCGTTGAAATACAGGAGCACCAGCAGCAGGGCCCCTAACAACAGGCGATAGGTTCTGTCAGTCATTTCACTCATCCCCCCGATTCTGTTCTTTATGTCGTCGCGCCACCTCCTTCGACGCTGATTGGCGGTCCGTGGGGTCGGACCGTGGCTCCGCCTAGATTTCCATCATTTCGAAGTCTTCCTTGCTCGCCCCGCACTCAGGGCACGTCCAGTTGAGAGGGATATCTTCCCACTTGGTTCCGGGCGCAATCCCTTCGTCCGGCAACCCTTTGGCTTCATCATAAATAAACCCGCATATGACACACATGTATTTCTTCAAAGCAACCGTCCTCTCAGGTACCTGAATTGCGAGGCATTTTCTCACATTTTTCATATCCCCGAAAAAGCGCAGACGTTAACATACCCATCAGGCATGACGAGCACGAGGCCATCATGAGCGACGCTTACCTCACCGATGAGGACGACGAGGACATCCGCGTCGTCATGACCATCGCCGGCCTGGACCCCAGCGGCGGGGCCGGACTCTCCGCCGACATCGAATCCATCGCCAGCCAGGGATGTCATCCCGCACCGGTCGCCAGCTGCATCACCGTGCAGGATACGGTCGACGTCCAGGGTATCTCCCCGCTTTCACCCGAGCTGCTGATCGATCAGGCCCGGACCGTCCTGGAGGACATGCCGGTACATGCCGTCAAGCTGGGCCTGCTGCCGAACATCGAACTGATCACCGCGGTGCACGGCATCCTGGTCGACTATCCGGACATCCCCGTCATCCTCGACCCGGTGCTCTCCGCCGGCGGCGGCCGCAGCCTCACCGATGCCGAGACCGTGGAGGCGATGCGCCTGCTGCTGGTCCCCCTCGTCACCCTGCTGACCCCGAACAGTCACGAGGCCCGCCTGCTCGCGCCCGAGGCGGACGACCTCGACGCCTGCGGCATGACCCTGCTGGAACAGGGCGCGCAACACGTCCTCATCACGGGGACCCACGAAGTCACCGCCGAAGTGCACAACGTGCTCTACGGCGGCAACCGCATACTCGAGCGCTACACCTGGCCGCGCCTGGAAGGCGAATATCACGGCTCCGGCTGCACGCTGGCCTCGGCGGCCGCCGGCCTGCTCGCCCAGGGCGAAACCATCCCGGGTGCCGTGCAGGAAGCTCAGGAATATACCTGGCAGGCGCTGCAGCACGGCTACCGGCTCGGAATGGGACAACTGCTGCCCAGCCGGTTGTTCTGGACCGAGGAATCGCAGGAATATGGCAGCTGAGGTCAGCGCACCCGACCGGCCGCCGCTCCGGGGTGTCTATGTCATCACCGACCGGACCCTGATCCCGCCCGGACATCTGGAACAGGCCGTCGAGGCCGCCCTGCGCGGCGATGCCGCGCTGGTCCAGTACCGCGACAAGAGCAACGACCAGATTCGCCGCACGCAGGAAGCCCGGGCCCTGGCGGCGCTATGCCAGCGTTACGAACGCCCCCTGATCGTCAATGACGACATCGAACTGGCCGCACAAACCGGCGCCGACGGTGTCCATCTCGGCGCGGACGACGCCTCCATCGCCCGCGCCCGGACGACCCTGGGCCCCAAGGCGCTGATCGGCGTTTCCTGTTACGACTCGCTGCAACGCGCCCGGGACGCCGCGGCACAGGGCGCGGACTATGTCGCCTTCGGCAGCCTGTTCCCATCGCCCACCAAACCGCAGGCGGCGCGCGCACCGCTGACATTGCTCGGCCAGGCCCGGGAGAAGCTGGACGTTCCCGTCTGCGCCATCGGGGGTATCGATGCCACCAATGCCGCGCGCGTCATCGCGGCCGGCGCCGACTTGATCGCCGTCATCAGCGCCGTCTTCGGTGCCGAAGACATCGAGGCCGCAACCCGCCGCCTGGCCGCTCTGTTCCCGGCGGACTGAAACCATTGTGTAGAATGTTGGGCTTTCCAAGCCACACCATCTGATCTGCCATGAATCGCAGCCACACCCAGTTTTCCCAAGCCCAGGTCCATATTCCCGGCGGCGTCAACTCGCCGGTGCGCGCCTTCAAGAGCGTGGGTGGCGACCCCGTCTTCATCGACCACGCCCAGGGCGCCTATCTCTTCGACACCGACGGCAAACGCTACATCGATTACGTCGGTTCCTGGGGCCCCATGATCCTCGGCCACGCCCATCCCGAGGTGATCGCCGCCGTCCAGGCGGCCGCCGCAAAAGGCCTGAGCTTCGGTGCGCCCACCACGCTGGAAACCGATATGGCGGACCGCGTCTGCGCCCTGGTTCCGTCCATGGAACAGGTACGCATGGTGAGCTCCGGCACCGAGGCCACCATGAGCGCCATACGCCTGGCGCGGGGCTATACGGGGCGCGACAAGATCGTCAAATTCGAGGGCTGTTACCACGGCCACGGCGATTCGTTGCTGGTGAAGGCCGGCTCGGGCGCCCTGACTCTCGGCGTACCCAGCTCGCCCGGCGTGCCGGCCGCCCTGGCGGAGCACACCCTCACCCTGCCCTACAACGACATCGCCCAGGTCGAGGCCACCTTCGACAACCTGGGTGACCGGATCGCCTGCATCATCGTGGAACCGGTGGCGGGCAACATGAACTGCATCCCGCCGGTGCCCGGTTTCCTCGAAGGTCTGCGCAGCGTCTGCGACCGCCACGGCGCGTTGCTGATCTTCGACGAGGTGATGACCGGATTCCGGGTGGCGTTAGGCGGCGCCCAGGCCCTGTACGGGATCACCCCGGACCTCACCACCCTGGGCAAGGTCATCGGCGGTGGCATGCCGGTGGGCGCCTTCGGCGGCCGTGCGGAGATCATGGCTGAGCTCGCCCCCCTGGGGCCGGTTTACCAGGCCGGCACCCTGTCCGGCAATCCCATCGCGATGACCGCCGGCCTGAAGACCCTGGAGCTGATCGCCCGGCCCGGCTTCCACGACGAACTGACCCGTATGACCGAAGTGCTTACGGACGGCCTGCAGACGGTTGCCGGTGAAGCAGGCATCCCCCTGACCACGCAACGCGTGGGCGGCATGTTCGGCATCTTCTTCAGCGAGGAAGACCCCATCACCTCGTTCGAACAAGCCACGCGCTGCGACAGCGAACGCTTCAAGCGCTTTTTCCACGGCATGCTGGACGCCGGCGTGTATCTGGCGCCGTCAGCCTTCGAAGCGGGATTCGTCTCGACGGCCCATACCGGCGACGACCTGGACCGGACCCTGGATGCGGCCCGGCAGGTGCTCAAGACATTGTAGGAACAGGAACACTGTGAGGCCGGTACCGCATCTCGCCGCCGTCGTGCTGCTGTGCTGGGCCGGCCTCGCCGGAGCCGAACCCCTGGCCGTGGGTGATCCGCTGCCGCCGCTCACCCTGCCCGACCAGCACGGCCACCCGCACACCGTCGAACCGACCACCCGCATCGTGATGCTGAGCGACAGCAACGAGGCCGGGCGGTTGATCCAGCACTTTCTGCATCGGCAACCGGAAGGCTTCGAAACCCGCCACCACCTGGTCACCATCGCCGATATACACGACATGCCGCTGATCGTGCGGGAGCTTTTCTTCTATCCCACACTCAGCCATGCACCACACCGGGTGCTCATCGACGGCGACGGCAAGGCCACCCGCCTGCTGCCCCGCCGCGCGGGAGAGGTCACGGTGCTGCACATCCATGGCGGGCGTATCCAGGCCATCGACTACGCCCGTACCCTCTCAACGCTCCAGCACCTGTTGGCACCCGCCGCGGCCTCATCCGCCGATCGGGATCAATCCAGGTAGCGCGCCTGCCAGGCCAGGTAATGTTCGCGCGCGTCGCGTGCGTATTCCTCCTTGTCCCGATAACGCCCCGGATCGAAGGCATCATAGACGTAGTAATTGACCCGCTTGTTCTGGGCCCGCAGCATGGCGTAAATCTTCTGCAGCAGGGTTTCCCCGGGCGCCCACTCAAACGACTCCTGCGCCTCGTAGTGCAAAAAAACCGGGAGTATCGGTATGCCGGTCTTAAGCGATATCTCGAACACACCGAAATGAAAACGCTCGAAGATGCGCCGCCCCTTGCAGCCGCCCTCCGGATAAACCGCCACGTTGCGTCCCTGCTGCAGCACGGCTTCTATCTCGCGCGCGGCGGCTCGGCGTGAATCGCGGTCCTCGCGGCGCACGTAAAGCGTGCCGGCCGCGCGGCTGATGCGCCCCACCACCCACCAGTCCCTGACCTCGATCTTGGCGAGGGAAAATACCGGGAACAGCGCCGGAATGCCGATATCCTCGAACGCGGAGGGATGATTGCCGATCAGCAAATAGGTCTTGGGCAGAGGTTTTCGGTTTTTCTGGTGCAGCCGCAGTTCCACGCCCAGCGCGCGCACGAAACTGCGGCACCAACGCCGGAACAGGGTCGGATAAAAGCGCTCCAGCAGCGCCCGGGGGAAAAACGAAAGCGGATAAAGCACGGCCGTGAACAGAAGAAAATCCACGCCGTAAAAGAGATAACGAAATCCCCTACCCAATAGATAGAACACGGCTCCTCCTATGCATGATCAGTATAGACCGTGCCGGAGGACGGGATTCAGGGAGCGAGGTGGCCGACCTTGTCGAGCAGGGTTTTGACCTTGAATGCCTTGGTGCCGAACACCACGATGTCATCGGGTTTGACATATCCCTCGGTGAACCGTTTCGGCTTGCCTTCCACCATCAGGAACGTGCCGTTGGTCGAGCCGAGGTCCGTGATATAGATATTCTCGCCGAGGATGGCCAATTCCGCGTGACGGGAACTGACGCTGGCGTCATCCACCTTGATCTGCCCGACACGACCGATGACATAGGTTCTGCTGTCCATTCATTCTCCTCACCCGTGCGGTTCTTGCGCCGCTTCTCATTGGCTGCAATCCAGCCAACTCGCGATTCGTACAATATAAGCACTACCCAAATCAGGCAAGCCCTGCATGAGTATTGCATAATCGACGCATGCCCCCCTGTTATCTGGCGCTGGATCAGGGTACCCATGCGAGCCGCGCACTGCTGTTCGATGCCGACGGCGGCTGCCTGTTTCACACCGAACGGCCGGTCACACTGCAGCGCCTGGACGACCATCGGGTGCAACAGGACGGCGACGAGTTGCTGACCACGCTGTCGGCCTGCCTGGACGAGGCCGCCGATTTCTCCCGCCGCCGGAAATTGCAGATCGCGGCCGCCGGACTGGCGACACAGCGCTCCACCACCCTCGCCTGGGACCGGGTCACAGGCCGCACCCTCAGCCCCGCATTGAGCTGGCAGGACACCCGTGCCGCCGGCGAAGTCTTCGAGCTGTGCCGCCCCGCCGAGGCCGTGCATAAAATCACCGGTCTTTACCCGTCAGCCCATTTCGCCGCCGGCAAGATCCGCTGGCTGCTGCAACAGGTCCCTGCGGTCCGGCGTGCGCTGCGCCAATCCCGACTCGCGCTGGGCCCGCTCAGCGCCTATCTCATACACGGCCTGCTGGAACAGCAGCCGCTGCAGATCGACGATGCCAATGCGGCCCGGACCCTGCTCTACAATCTGCACAACCGTGACTGGGACGACGGTCTGCTCGGGAAATTCGGCATCCCCCGTGACGTGCTGCCGGCCTGCCGGCCCGTCGAGCACCGCTACGGCACGCTGACAGGCACGAACGTGGCCCTGACCGCCGTCAGCGGGGACCAGAACGCCGCCCTCTACGGCGCAGGCCAGCCCCGCGACGACACGCTTTATGTGAACCTCGGCAGCGGCGCCTTCGTGCTGGGGCTGCTGGGTACGCGGCCACTGACCACCTCGCGCCTGCTGAACACGCTGATTTACAGCGCCGACGACCAAGCGGTCTGCCATTACGCCATGGAAGGCAGCGTCAACGGCGCTGGCTCCGCCCTCGAATGGGCACGCGAACACGCCGGTCTGGACACCGGCACACCCGCACTGGAGGCGGCGCTGAACTGCGCCACACCGGCGTTGTTCATCAACGCCGTAGGCGGGCTGGGCTCGCCCTGGTGGCGTGCCGATCTCGCGCCGCACTGGATGGAGCCAGGCGGCAGCGAACAGGAACGCCTGGCCGGCGTGCTGGAAAGCGTTCTGTTCCTGGTGCAGGCCAACATCGACCAGTTATGCGCGATGCGTCCGTTCAAACATATTCAGGTCAGTGGCGGCCTGGCGCATCTCGACGGACTCTGCCAGCGCCTCGCAGACCTGAGCGATTTGCCGGTCCAACGCAGCCGGGAAACCGAGTCCACCGCACGCGGCATCGCCTGGCTCGCCGGTGGACGATGGACCGTCCCCATGGCCACTGATGCAGACCGCTTCGCGCCCCGCTACGACGCCGTGCTGCAGGCGCGGTATGCTCGCTTCATCGATGTCCTCGAGCATGCCTGACACCATGCCCACATTCCGGTTTGTCGCCCATCGCGGCGAGCGCGATCAGCACCCGGAGAACACCCTGCCGGCGTTTCGTTCGGCACTGGAACTCGGCGCCTGCTGCGTGGAGTTCGATGTGCAGTTGTGCGCGGACCAGACCCCGGTCGTACTGCACGACGACAACCTCGAGCGCTGTTGTGCGGTAAACACGACCATCTTCGAGATATCCCGTACCCAACTGACGACAATCAGCGCCCATGAACCGGGGCGCCTCGGCGAGGCCTTCCATCCCACGCCGATCCCGACGCTGCGCGAGGTCGTCACGCTGTTCAACGACCACCCCGCAACCGAGGTGTTCGTCGAACTCAAGCGTGCCAGTATCCGGCGCTTTTCCCGCCGGGCCATGCTCGATGCCGTGATGCCGGAACTGGCCCGCGCACGCTTTCCCTGGCATCTTATTTCCTTCGACTATGAGATCCTCGCCCAGGCACGCGCCGACTGCGCCTGCCACATCGGCTGGGTGCTGCCCGAGGAACCGCCCTGGGACAAGGCACTGGCCGAACGGCTGGCCCCGGAATACCTGTTCGCCGATCTGGACGCCCTGCGGCAAACCGACGGCACTCTCTGGCCCGGTCCATGGCAATGGGCGATCTACGGCGTCAACGACCCGGCCGACGTGGCCCCGCTGGCCGCGGCGGGCGCCCGCTATCTAGAGACGGACCGTCTGGCCGACCTGCTGCCGCTGCAACCCGGGGCCGCCGATTGAAGGTATACGACCTGCTGGTGATCGGTGGTGGCATTCATGGCGCCGGAGTGGCCCAGGCCGCCGCCGCTGCCGGGCATGGCGTCGCGGTCCTGGAACAATTCGATCAACTGGCACGGGGCACCTCGTCCCGTTCCAGCAAGCTGATTCACGGCGGGCTGCGCTACCTGGAAACGGGCCAGTTCGCTCTGGTTCGTGAATGCCTGCGGGAACGCGAGCTGCTGCTGCGCAACGCCCCCGAGCTGGTTCGCCTGAAGCCGTTTTACATCCCGGTCTACGACCGCAGCCGACACAAGCCATTGATGCTGCGGGCCGGTCTGTCCCTGTACGCCCTGCTCGGCGGCCTGGGGCCGCAGGTGCGCTTCAGCACTCTGCCTTCCCCACGCTGGGACACGCTGGACGGATTGGAGACGCAGGGTTTGCAGCGGGTATTCCGCTATTTTGATGCGCAAACCGACGACGCCGCGCTCACCCGGGCCGTGATGCACTCGGCCTGTACGCTGGGTGCGGAGCTCTTCACGGGTCACCGGGTCGAGGCACTGGCCCTGCATGAAGGCGGTATCGAGGTGACGGCCACGGCTGGGGAACGGCCGGTGACGTTGCGGGCACGGGTGGCGGTCAATGCGGCCGGCCCCTGGGTCGGCGACGTGCTCGCCCGCGCCGAACCGGTCCAGCAACCGCTCCCCTTTGAACTGGTGCAGGGCACGCACATCCTCGTCCCTCATCGAGTACAAGCCGGCATTTACTACGTGGAGGCGGCGGACGGACGGCCGGTGTTCATCATGCCCTGGCGGGACGCCGCCCTGATCGGCACGACCGAGACCCGATACCAGGGCGATCCAGCCGATCCCCGCCCGCTGCAGGCCGAAACGGATTACCTGCTCGCCGCTTTCAGGCGCCACTTTCCCCAGGCGCCGGACGCCGTGCTCGAACGGTTCGCCGGCCTGCGCGTCCTGCCGGCCGGCGGCGACCCCAACCGGCGCCCGCGGGACACGATCCTGCAAAGCGATCGCACGCTCAGCCCGCGTCTGGTCAGCCTCTACGGAGGCAAGCTGACCGCCTACCGCGCCACGGCCGAACGGGTGCTGCATGCCTTGCAACTGCCCGAACGTCCGCACCGGGCCGAAACGCGCAGGCTGCACCTGCCCCCACAGGAATAAACCTAGTCGTCGGTGGCCAGCCCCAGGAGGTCGCGCTTCAGGTCCGTGCCCGGCGGTTCCGGCCCGAGCCAGACCGACAGCAGGGCACGCATGAAGTCCTCGCCCCGAATCACGCCCTTTTGCTGTCCGTTGATTTCCACCCGTGTCCCCACCCCGGGTTGATAGTCCAGCCAGACCCGGTCGCCGTCCTTCAGATCGCCGAAGAAGCTGTTGAACCGTTCGATACGGGGCGTCAGTGCCTGATAGGTCTGTTTATCGAGATTGTCGGCGAAGCCTTCCCGCCAACCGTCGCGCAGCTGCCTGGCGGTCACCTTGTGATACAGAAAATGCATCAGCATGCGCTTCGGGCCGGGTTCGTCCAGCACGGCCCCGGTGGTGTGCGCCGGCGCAGGCAGATACAGCGCCGCCACGTAGATCTTGAAAATGAACTTGTAGCGGATTCCCGCGCCGTTGAGCTTCAGCGTCTCGCCGGCGACCCCGCCGATCTGCTCGGGCAGTTTGACGCCCGCGACCTCGCGCGCCTGTCCGATGCCGGCCACCAGCCACAGGGCCAGGAAAAGCCATGCGCGGCGTTTGATCATGTCATCCTCCAAGGATTTTTCTGTTTATAGTCCCGCGTACGGCTAGACGCCCCCACCCAGCACCCCGAACCAGAACGGCAGGCTCACCAGGCTCAGCGCGGTCGTCACCGTCACCGCGGCGGCGTACAACGGCGTATCCAGACCGAACCGGTCGGAGATGACGATCCCCAGCACCATACTCGGCATACCCGCCTCCAGCACCACGCCGGTGAGATTGGTACCGCTCAGGCCGACGACGCGCGCCAGCCACCAGGCGAACAGCGGGGCGAGCAGGAGCTGGATCACCACCACCGCGCCCAGCGCGGGCAGCTGCCGGGGATGCCAGGTACCCAGTTCGAGACTCAAGCCCAGCGAAAACAGCATCAGCGGCACCACCCCCGAGGCCAGCAGCCCCAGCCAGTGCTGCAGCCAGTCTCCCATCTCGACGTGGGCGAGATTGAGCGCAACCGCCACCACGGCGGCCCACAACGGCGGTACCTTGAGCAACTCGTGCAGCGGATGGGCGCGCCGCGCACCACCGCCGAAGTGCTGCGCCGCATACAGGCCGACGGTCAACAGCAGGGGCAGGCAGGCGAACAGGTCGTACTGAATGGCGATGCTGCGACCGGGATTGCCGAGCACCTTCTCAAGCACCGGCAGGCCGAGGTAGGTGGCGTTGGGAAAGCTGGCCGCCAGCAGCATCGCGCCCGTGGAGGGGGACTGGCTATGGCAGCTGCGGCAACCGCCCCAGGTCACCAGCATGGCCGCCAGGACGGTAACGCCCGCAACCAGGGAGATGCGCAGGGAATTCAGGCCCAGCGGGGCCTGCCACAACACGGACAGCACCAGCGCGGGCAGCAGCAGATAATAGACCACGCTGGTCAGCACGCGCCGTGTCTCTCCGGCGTGCAGCCCGCCCGGCTTGAGCAGTCGCCAGATCACCCCGCACAGGATCAGGGCGCCCATCTGCAGAATCACACCGACCATATCCCCCTCCCCAAGTCATGGCAGCATGACAACCATAGCGCATGCGTGAACCACGCAGGCAAAGAAAAAGCCCGTCACCGGGCTTTTCTTAAAAACGGATCAAATGTATCAGGGTACGCCTAGGCCTTATTTGGTAGGGTTTACGAGAGTGGCCTGCGGGCCTTTTTCGCCCGCCTCGCTCTCAAAATGTACAGCCTGCCCTTCGTCGAGCGTCTTGTAGCCGTTCATCCTAATAGCAGAGAAGTGTACGAACACGTCCTGTGTCCCATCATCCGGCGTTATAAAGCCGAATCCCTTCTTAGTATCGAACCACTTCACGATACCGGTGCGCATGGTGTAACTCCTTGTAAACCAGAACACATGCGGTATCGCGGGTTGCGGTTACTGCAGTGGAGTACACGCGAAAGGCAACTCGCGATACCGCAAACCCACTATTAAATATAAAAAGTTTAGCCGGGGCTGACAATCGCCCGCAGCACAATCCTTGATCCCTGGCAAGTTTTTCGGAGGATCAACCGGCCTGCTGGTTCGCTATTTCTTCATGCACCTTGGCCATATCCAGCTCGCGCACCTTGCCGATGACGTCCTCGAGCTGGGCGGCGGACAGCATGCCGGGCTGGGCGAAGAGAATGACCTGCTCGCGGAAGATCATCAGCGTGGGGATGGAACGGATCTGGAAATGGGCGGCCAGCGCCTGTTCCTCTTCGGTATTGACCTTGGCGAACACGATGTCGGAATGATTTTCCGAAGCCGCCTCGAAGATGGGCGCAAAAGCGCGGCACGGTGCACACCAGGTGGCCCAGAAATCCACGATCACGATGTCGTTGCCGGTGACCGTTTCCTCGAAATTCTGCTCTGTGAGTGTGGTAGTAGCCAAAACGGTGTCCTCGGGGTTGGGGGTTAGCGAAGGTTAAAACTTATTATGGGGATGCAGATACGACACTTAAACCGCATGGAATTGATAAATCTCATGCAAGATCCAGATTGTGCAAGGCATCCCGGAGGGCGAACAACCGCACGAGGGGGTCGTCCTGCTCAAGCAGTTCCTGCTTGAGCGCAGCCTTCAGCGGCAGGATCTCGGTCAGCCGGGCGCCGACGAAACCGGCCAGGTCAAAGCGCGGCGCCGGGCCCGGATAGGCCTCTCCAAGCTGAGACACGATCCGTTCCAGTAGTTCGGCCAGGGTGCGAAACTCTTCGGGCAGAGCGGCCTCCTGTTCCTCGGGCAGCCATTCCACTTCCGCCGTGCGCAGCTGATCGGATTCGACGGTGCTGGACAGCACACGGAATTTCTTCTCGCCTTTGACGGTGATCGCCAGCAGGCCGTCCTGACTCTGGCTCCAGTCCACGATACGTACGTAGGTCCCGACGTCATAGATCTCCGCGGCGGCCCCGACCTCGCTGCCCGAGCGGATCTGGCAGATGCCGAAACCGCCGTCTTCACGCAGGCAGCGGCTGACCATGTCCAGATAGCGCGCCTCGAATATCCTCAGAGGCAACAAGCCCTCGGGGAACACCACGGTCTGCAGCGGAAAAAGCGGAATACGCATACGCGTCATCCGCGCTATGGCGCGTCTTCCTCATGCCAACGGCGAATCAGACTGTTCGGCACCTGCAGGTGATCCAGGATGCGGGCCACCATGAAATCCACCAGATCGTCGATGCCCTGCGGCTGATGATAAAAACCGGGATTGGCAGGCATGATCACCGCACCCATGCGGCTCAGCCGCAGCATGTGCTCGAGATGGATATCCGAGAACGGGGTCTCCCGCACCACCAGGATCAACCGACGCCGCTCCTTGAGGACCACGTCCGCGGCACGCTCCAGCAGCGAGCGGCTCTGCCCGGTGGCGACCGCGGCCAGCGTGCCGGTGGTGCAGGGACAGATCACCATGGCCTCCGGCGCCGAAGACCCGCTCGCGACCGGTGCCGTCCATTGTTCCCGCTCGAACACCTGCAGCTGACCGGCTTTCGCCGCATACCGTTCGGTGAAATAACGCTGCATTTCCGCGGCCCGACCCGGCAGCTGCAGGTCGGTCTCCATGCCGATCACCACCTGCGCGGGCTTGGACAGCATCAGCTGTACGTGAATGTCCGCCTCGAGCAGGCATTCGAGCAGACGCAACCCGTAGGGGGCGCCGGAGGCGCCGGTCATGGCCAGGGCGATGGTGCGCTGCGTCATTGCGATTTACCCATCATCAACGTGCGGTCGATCTGGGACAACCGCGAAATCAGTGTGCGCGTGAAGGCCTTGTAGTATTGCAGCTCGCACCCGGCGGACACTTCGCCAAGCTGCTGTGCATTGACCTTCATGAGTATCAGTGAACTGCGCGCCACGATGCTCGCGGTGCGCTGTTGTTGCTCGGTCAAAAAACCGATCTCGCCGAAACAATCCCCTTTGTACAACCACGCGATCGAACGCTGGGTCTTCAGCACCTCGGCGGTACCTGCAACGATAATATAAAACGTGTCGTCGATATCCCCTTCGTTGATGATGGTATCTCCCGCACCGAACTGCACCCAGGTGGACGCCACCATCATTTCTTCGATCTGCTCGGGGCTGAAATCCCGGAAAAAATCCAGATCACTGAGCATGTCGCGGCGCTCGATGAACTCGATATCGCTATGCACCAGACGCAGGTTGTCGAACAGGCTGCTGAGATCGTGCGCCACCTGTTGCCCGCTCCGGTAACGTTTGCGCACGTCCTTGGCCAGCATCTTCTCCACGATGTAGGCCAGCGCGTCGGGCACGTCCGGGCGGGTGGCGCGTACCGCGGGCGTCTCCACGTTCAGGATCTGCTGCACCAGGTCCTGGTAATTGTCGGCGTTGAACGGCAGTTCGCTGGTCAGCAGCTGATACATGACGGCGCCCAGGGAATACAGATCGCTTTGCGGGCCGGCCTCGAAGTCCCTGACCTGTTCGGGCGCCATGTAATACGGTGACCCCACCGCCCGATGGCGCAGCACGTCCGCCGACCGGTCCAGGCGGGCGATGCCGAAATCGGTGATCTTCGGAATCCCGTCGTCGGTCAGCAGGATGTTGGCCGGCTTGATGTCGCGGTGCACGACCCCTTTGCGATGCGCGTAGTCGAGGGCCAGGGCACACTTGAAGGCGATATCCACGACCTTTTTGACCGGCAGGCGCGTCTCCGGATTGACGTAGTAGGACAACGGTTTGCCCTGCACGTACTCCATCACGATGTAACGCAGGTCCCCGTCGATGCCGGCATCGTAAACCGACACGATGTGAGGGTGCTGCAGTCCACCCGCGGCATGCGCCTCGAGAAAGAAATTGTCCTCGTGGCGATGCAGCTCGGTCGCGTTCGTCGCCTGGATCGGGTGGGCGGTCTTGATGGCCACCGGGCGCTGCACGAAGGGATCGTAGGCGGCGTAGACCACCCCCATGCGGCCTTCGCCGATGGGGGATTTGATCAGATACTTACCGATCTGCCGCGGATGCGGTCTGGGGTTGTTTTCTGAGTCCTGCATCGCTCACGAACAAGTTGCCAATGCGCTACTGTACGGCACCGGCCAGGGCCTTGGCTAACCGGCCGTGCAGGCCGCCGAAACCGCCGTTGCTCATGATCAGGATATGATCCCCTCGCTGTACCCGGGCCAGTACGGCCTCCAGCAGCCGGTCGAGATCGTCCTCGACATCCACCCGCTCCCCCAGCGGAGCCACCGCCGCGGCGAGATCCCACTGCAGATCTGCGGGCCGGAACACGAAAACCCGGTCCGCCCCGCTCAGGGCATCACTCAACTGCCCGGCATGGACACCGAGGCGCATGGTATTGGAGCGCGGTTCCAGAATAGCGAGTATGCGCCCCTGCCCGACCTTGGCACGCAGGGCACCGAGCGTGGCGCGGATCGCCGTCGGATGGTGGGCGAAATCGTCGTACACCCGCACGCCGTCCACCTCCGCATACAGCTCCAGACGCCGTTTCACGTTGCGAAAGCGCGCCAGCGCTTCCAACGCCACGGCAGGCGGCACGCCGACGTGCCGGGCGGCCGCGATGGCGGCAAGGGCATTGCTCACGTTATGGGCTCCGAGCAGGTCCCAGTTCGTCTCGCCGACCCGCTCGCCGCCCACCCGCAGTTCGAACCCGGACCCGTCCGGCGCGGTCAGCCGGACCTCGAAATCGGCCGCGCCATCCAGGGAGAACCGTTCCACGGGCGTCCAGCAGCCCATCGCCAGCACCTCATCGAGGTGAGGATCCTGCGCGGGGCGGACGATCAGTCCCTCGCCGGGCACCATTCGCACCAGGTGATGGAACTGGCGCTGAATGGCGGCCAGATCGGGAAAGATATCCGCATGGTCGAATTCGAGGTTGTTCATGACCAGGGTGCGAGGCCGGTAATGAACGAACTTGGAACGCTTGTCGAAAAAGGCCGTATCGTATTCGTCCGCCTCGACCACGAAGAAGCGGCTGCCGCCCAGGCGGGCGGAAACGCCGAAATTCTCGGGCACCCCGCCGATCAGAAAGCCGGGTTCCAGACCAGCATAGTCGAGGATCCAGGCCAGCATGCTGCTGGTGGTGGTCTTGCCGTGCGTGCCCGCGACCGCCAGCACCCACCGATCCCGCAGCACCTGCTCGTAAAGCCACTGGGGTCCGGAGGTATACGGCAGGCTGCGGTTGAGCACCGCCTCGACCATCGGATTGCCACGTGACATGACGTTGCCGACCACCACGGCATCGGGCACAGGCTCGAGGTGGGCGGGATCGAAGCCTTCCTGCAGGCGGATACCCTGGGTTTCGAGCTGCGTGCTCATGGGGGGATAGACGTTGGCGTCCGAGCCGCTCACCTCGTGGCCGGCCTCGCGCGCGAGCAGTGCGATGCCGCCCATGAAGGTGCCGCAAATACCGAGAATGTGAATGTGCATCAGACGAGGTTGGGAAACAGCAGTTGCATGATGATGGAGGTTGTCACGAGATAGAGGATCGAAACAAGCAGTCCCGCCGCGAACAGGCGCAAGCCGAGCGCCTGTCGGAAAATATGGCCATAGACCACCACCAGCCAGCCGGCGATAACCAGGTACGCCACCCCCGTTATGCCGACCTCGGCATGTTGAGCCTGGGCGTAGACCATGCTGTAGACCAGGGGCAGCAGGATCGTGCCGATCATGGCGCCGCTGCCCGCCAGGGCCGTCATGGTCTGCATGAATCGCGGGGTATGGCGGAATAACCTCAGCAGCAGCGTCGTATAGACCCACAGCAGGGCGGTATCCAACAGGGACTGACCCAACCCCTTGAGGTGACCGTTGCCGGGCATCGCCAGCAGCCAGTCGACCAGAAAATACAGGAACAGCGTCGTCCAGAACCAACCCCGCAGGGCGGGCAGATCCTGCGGGCCGGCATTGAGCAGACAGAGACGCAAAAATGGACGAAGTGCCACGTACATCAACTCACTCCGTGAGCATGGAGATTCGTCTCAATCCAGATTCTCCAGTTCCTGCTGCAGGCTGTTGCTTTGCGGGGGATGCCCGTCGTACACCAGGTATTTGCGCCGCTGCAGGTAGGCGTCGCGCAGGGTCGCGTAAGGGTCGATCGAATCGGTGAGCAGGAGCTTTTCGGCCGGCAGCAAGGCCGCCCGGGTCTGGACCGCATTGATGGCAAACAATCCCCAACGCACGTCGCCCTGCTGAGTGAATATGGTCGGGTCGGTGTACAGGTCCACCACCATGGAAGGTGCGTCGCGCAGGTCGCTGGGGCCGAAGAACGGAAGCACCAGATACGGTCCGCTCGGCACGCCCCAGTAACCCAGGGTCTGGCCGAAATCCTCGTTGTGCTTGGGCATGCCCATCGACGAGGCGACATCCAGAAAGCCCCCCAGGCCGACGGTGGTATTCCATACGATCCTGGAAAGGTCGGAGGCGGCCTGCTGCCCCTTGAGCTGCAGGATATCGTTGGTCAGCACCACGAAATCGTCGAAATTGGAAAAGAAATTGCCGATGCCGGTTTGCACGAATTGCGGGGTGATCTTCAGATATCCCCTGGCCACCGGCTTCATCACGGCCTTGTCCAGGGCGTCGTTGAAGGCATACATGCCGCGGTTGTAGCTTTGCCACGGGTCGCGCGCATCCTGCTGTCCGGGCGGAACGGTGGCGCAGCCGTTCAGCCCCGTCAGAAACAGGATCACCACAATGATTGCCAGCGCGTTCCGCATGTCCCAGACCTGTCCTCACGTAAACCGCGCATTCTAACGCGCCGGGAAAGCCTAAAGCGGAATTGTTCAAAAATCACCCAGCTCCTTCGGCGGCACCCGCACTTTCCGGAATCTCCGTCAGAGGAATCGGCTTGCCCACCGCATCGCCCTGGGCGTAATCCACCCCGATTTCCTTGAGATGGGCCAGAATTTCGTCCGTTTCACAATATTCCGCAACGGTCTCGATCCCCATGACCCGCCCGATCTGCAGCGTGGACTTCACCATCGCCGCACTGACGACGTCATGCAACAAATCGCGCACGAAACTCCCGTCGATCTTCAGATAATCCACCGGGAGGCGCCGCAAATAAGCAAAGGAGCTAAGCCCGCTGCCGAAATCGTCCAGTGCCAGCTGGCAACCCATGTTTTTGAAACCCTGCACCAGTTCCGCGGCCGCGTCGAGATTCGCGATAGCCGCCGTTTCGGTAATCTCGAAACAGATCATCGCCGGGTCGATTCCCTGCTGCTTCAGCTGGTCGCGTACGAAACCCAGGAAATATTCATCCGCCAGGGATTGGCCCGACAGATTGATGAAAAAGATGGGGGCATGCGGTTTGTGCCTGAACCCTGCTTTCGCGATGAATTGAAAGGCCGTACGCACCACCCACCGGTCAATGGTCGGCATTAACCGGAAACGTTCGGCTGCCGGAAGAAACTCACCCGGCAAAATCAGCTCGCCTTCTTCAACCAGGCGAATCAGGATTTCATACCGGGATCGTGTGGGATTGCCGTCGCACAATTTCTGCATCGAATGGCAGTAGAGCTGCAGCCTGTCGTGCTCGAATGCCTCGGTCAGGCGCTGCACCCAGGCCATCTCCCCATGGTGCCGTGCCAGATCGACGTCATCCGCCACGTAGACGTGCACCCGGCCACCGCCCTGCTCCTTGGCCACATAGCAGGCCGTGTCCGCGGCGCGCATGAGGTCGATCGCATCATGCAACGTATCCAGGGGAACGATGCCCATGCTGCCGCCGACCGAAAACGATTTGCCGTCCCATTTGAACGGATAGGCTGCCAGCGTGTTACACAGCGTCTCTCCGATCTCCTTCGCCTTGTCCAGACTGCAGTCGCGCAACAGGATGCCGAATTCATCTCCGCCCAGACGCGCCAGGGTGTCGCTGTTGCGGATCTTCCCCTGCAATACCGTCGCCACCTGTTTGAGCATCACGTCACCCGCCATATGGCCGCAGGTATCGTTGACGACCTTAAAATGATCGAGATCGAGGTAGCACAGAACATGCTCCCCACTATGGTCTGAAATGCTGAGCTGGAGTTCATCGAGCTGCTTCTCGAACTCCCGCCGGTTGTACATCTCGGTCAGCGGATCGTGCGTCGCCTGGTAATTGAGCTGACTTGCCAGGCTGCGCAGCTCGCTGACGTCATGAATGACAAGCACGTAACCCCGCGCCTTGCCACCCACCGAACGTATCGGCGAGGTGGTGACCTTCACGGCATGCTCTTTGCCCTCGCCATCGCGCAGCAACGCATCCTGATAGCGGTGCGCATCGCCTTCCCTCCTCCGGAAAGGTCCGATCAGGTCGTCCAGCGCCTCACCGGTCTTGTCGTCGTATAGCGGAAAAATCCTGCGGTAATCCCGTCCCCTGGCGTCGGACTTGTCGAGTCCCGACAACGCCTCACCGGACGGGTTGATGTATTCGATAACGCCATGCGAGTTGGTCGTCACCACCGCATCGCCGATGGAATGCAGGGTATCCGACAAGCGCCGGCGCGCACTCCTGACCCGCTGATTCATGTACATCATGTACATGATGAACCCCCCGAGGATACCGGTTACCATCAGCAACAGCAGGGGCCAGGCATTGTCCACCGCCTGGCGCACCGTCACGTTCCCCAGATCCTTGTAGGGTCCCACACGCAGGGTTTGCATCATGTTTCTCACGCTGCTGTAGCGCAGCGGAATGGTCCATCCCTCGATGCTCGCCGCCTGATTGATGCGGCTGTCGGGCTGAAGAAACAACAGGGCGCTGGCCACCTCGCGCGCAAGCTGCAACGGTACCCGCGATGTCACCGCCAGCGGCCATTCCGGATAAAGCCGGGTGCTCAACATATAGGGGAATCCCGCGACATGCCTGGGATTCAGCACCCGGATATCCCCGGCCTTGATGACGCCCTGGTTGATCAGGGCCTCCAGTACGCCGGTCCGCACCGTGCCGGCATCCACCGTCCCGCGCAGCACGGCGGATACAATCTTGCGCTGTGGAAGCCCCCGGAAACTCAATGACCGGAACGCCCGCTCCGGATTGATGCCGTGCTCGATCAGAGTCTGCTTGGCCATCCACCATCCGCCGAACCCGTCCGGATGCACGGCCGCGAAGCGCTTGTCGCGCAGATCCTGCAAGGTACGGATGTCGTGACGGTCGGCGCGCGTGAAGATGACGGCGCCGAACTCGGTCAACGGTCCCGCATCGGTCCGGCGCACCATGGTGAGAATACGGTTCACGCCATAACGGCTCTGCAGGGTAATGTACGAACCGGGATTGGTGAGCACGAAGTCCACCATGTGGTTGGCGACCTTCTGCTCGATATCGTTGTTGTTCAGTGGTACGAGGGTGAAGCTGTAGCCGGGAATGGCCTTGGAGAGATAACGGATGGTCGGCGTCCAGTTCCGCTGCGTCATGGCATCGCCGCGATAGGCCAGAACGCCCACCCTTACCTGTCGCGTCTCCGCACCGTGGGCGACGACCACCACGGCCAGAAGTACGGCCATGAACAGGGTGGCAATACTTTTCATGGTTCCTCGGCGATAGTGTTGTAGTTATATGACCGCCCCGAAGAGTGGTCCTCCTGCGATCCGCCAAGTCAATGTAACAAAAAGGCGGCCCTAAGGCCGCCCGTTAAGCATTCCATTATATGCTTGAAAGATATCAGCGCCGCCGGCCGGCAATGCGCAGACGCAACGCATTGAGGCGAATAAAGCCCTCGGCGTCCTGCTGATTGTAGGCACCGGCATCGTCTTCGAAGGTCGCGATACTGGCATCGAACAGGCTGTCGGTCTCGGAGCGGCGCCCGACGACGGTCACGTTGCCCTTATAGAGCTTGACGCGCACATCGCCGTTCACGTGCTGCTGGGAGTTGTCGATCATCTCCTGCATCATGCGCCGCTCCGGGCTCCACCAGTAGCCGTTGTAGATCAGGCTGGCGTAGCGCGGCATCAGTTCGTCCTTGAGATGCGCCACCTCGCGGTCGAGGGTGATGGACTCGATGGCCCGGTGCGCCTTGAGCAGGATGGTGCCGCCGGGCGTTTCGTAGCAGCCGCGCGACTTCATGCCCACGTATCGGTTTTCCACGATATCGAGACGGCCGACGCCGTTGTCTCCGCCCACCCGGTTAAGGGTGGCCAGCAGCTCGGCCGGGCTCATGCGCTTCCCGTCCAGCGCGACCGGGTCGCCGTTTTCGTAGCGGATCTCCAGATAGGTCGCCTGGTCCGGGGCCTGCTCCGGCGCCACGCTCCAGCGCCACATGTCTTCCTCGGGCTCGTTCCAGGGTTCCTCCAGAATCCCACCCTCGTAGGAGATATGCAGCAGGTTGGCGTCCATCGAATAAGGCGATTTCTTGCCGCGCTTCTGTTCGATAGGAATGCCGTGCTGCTCGGCGTAGGCGAGCAGCTTTTCGCGCGAATTGAGGTCCCATTCGCGCCAGGGCGCGATCACCTGGATGTCCGGCCGCAACGCGTAGGCGCCCAGCTCGAAACGCACCTGGTCGTTGCCCTTGCCGGTCGCGCCGTGCGAGATGGCATCGGCGCCGGTCTCGTTGGCGATCTCCACCAGGCGCTTGGCGATCAGCGGCCGGGCGATGGAGGTGCCGAGCAGGTACTCACCTTCGTAGATGGTGTTGGCCCGAAACATCGGAAACACGAAGTCGCGCACGAATTCCTCGCGCAGGTCGTCGATGTAAATCGAGGAGACCCCCATCTGCTGCGCCTTGGCGCGCGCGGGCTCCACCTCCTCGCCCTGGCCGATATCGGCGGTGAAGGTCACCACCTCGCACTGATAGGTCTCCTGCAGCCATTTGAGAATGACCGAGGTATCCAGCCCGCCGGAGTAGGCGAGCACGACTTTCTTGATGGCAGGTTTGCTCGACATAAAGACAAGATCCACAAAAGAAAGGGCGTCGACCGCCCGAAAAATGCGTCCGGAAAATAAGCGATTATAAAGCAAGACGGGTTCCCGGCAGCACCGGGAACCCGTCGGCGCCCACGACAGGGCGCGTTGTTACTTGCGCTTGGGGATATAGATATCCGTCACCGTCCCCTCGGCCACCTCGGCGGCGAAGTTCAGGGTCTCGGACAGGGTCGGGTGCGGATGGATGGTGAGCCCGATGTCCTCTGCCTCGGCACCCATCTCCAGGGCCAGCACCGCCTCGGCGATCAGCTCGCCGGCGTTGGGCCCGACGATCCCCGCTCCGATCACGCGCTTGTTCTCGTCGAACAGCAGCTTGGTGATCCCCTCGTCGCGCCCCAGCGACAGGGAGCGCCCGCTGGCAGCCCAGGGGAAGGCGCCCTTCTCGTAGACGATGCCCTGCGCCTTGGCTTCGGTTTCGGTCAGCCCCATCCAGGCGACCTCCGGATCGGTATAGGCCACTGATGGAATGGTGCGGGCGTCGAAATAGGACTTCATGCCTGCGATGACCTCGGCCGCGACCTTGCCTTCATGGGTCGCCTTGTGCGCCAGCATCGGCTGGCCCACCACGTCACCGATGGCGAAGATGTGCGGGACATTGGTGCGCTGCTGCTTGTCGACGGCGATGAAGCCGCGCTCGTCCACCGCCACGCCGGCCTTGTCGGCGTCGATGAGCAGGCCGTTGGGCGCGCGCCCGATGGCCACCAGGACGCGATCGAAGGTGTCGGTCTCGGGCGCATCCTTGCCCTCGAAGCGGCAGGTCAGACCCTTCTTGCCCGCCTTCACCTCGGTGACCTTGGTCTTGAGGTAGATGTTCTCGTACTGCTTGCGGATGCGCTTTTCCAGCGGACGGATGATGTCGCGGTCGGCGCCGGGGATCAGGCCGTCGGCCAGCTCCACCACCGTTACCTTGGCACCCAGGGCGTTGTAGACGGTCGCCATCTCCAGGCCGATGATGCCACCGCCGATCACCAGCAGGCGCTTCGGCACTTCCCCGATCTCCAGCGCGTCGGTGGAATCCATGACCCGCGGATCGTCCCATGGAATGAAGGGCAGTTTGATCACCCGCGAACCGGCGGCGATGATGGCGTTCTCGAAGCCCACCACCTGCTTGCTGCCATCCTCGGACTCGACCTCGACCGTGTTGGGCGAGGTGAAACGGCCATAGCCGGTGACGATCTGCACCTTGCGCTGCTTGGCCAGCTGCTTGAGACCGCCGGTGAGACGATCCACGATGCCGTCCTTGTAACCGCGCAGCTTGTCGAGATCGATCTTCGCCGGACCGAAACTGACCCCGTGCTCGGCGAACTCGGCCGCCTCGTTGATCAACTGGGCGGTATGCAGCAGCGCCTTGGAAGGAATACAACCGACATTCAGGCAGACACCGCCGATTTTCGCATAGCGTTCGACCAGCACGACCTTCTTGCCGAGATCGGCGGCGCGGAAGGCGGCCGTGTAACCGCCCGGGCCGGAGCCGAGCACCAGCACCTCGGCCTGCACGTCGACATCGCCACCGTAGCTGGCGGCCTGCGGCGCAGGCGCCGCCGGGGCGGCCTTCTCTTCTTCCACCGGAGCCGCTGCCGCCGCCTTGCCGGCCTCCGCGGCTTCCAGCTTGACGATCGGCGCCCCCTTGGAGATGCGCTGCCCGACCTTCACCAGTACTTCTTTCACGGTGCCGGACTGGGGCGCGGGAATCTCCATGCTGGCCTTGTCGGACTCCAGCGTGATCAGGGAATCCTCGGCCTGTACCGCATCACCGGGCTTGACCAGGACCTCGATGATCTCGACGTCCTTGAAGTCACCGATATCGGGAAGTTTGACTTCGACGATGTTGCTCATGCTGCAACTCCGTTATTTATTCGTTGTGTGTGCCGCACAAGATCGGCCTTTGCGCCGACCGCATGCTTACAGCAGCATCCGCCGCATGTCCGACAGCAGGGCGGACAGGAATGTCGTGAAGCGCGCGCCCAACGCCCCATCGATCACCCGGTGATCGTAGGACAGTGAGATCGGCAGGATCAGGCGCGGCGCGAATTCCTTGCCGTCCCAGACCGGCTGCATGTTGGCGCGCGAGACACCCAGAATGGCCACCTCGGGCGCGTTGATGATCGGCGTGAAGGCGCTGCCACCGATGCCGCCCAGGCTGGAGATGGTGAAACAGCCGCCCTGCATGTCCGCGGGTTTGAGCTTCTTGTCACGCGCCTTTTCGGAAACGTCCATCAGCTCCTTGGCAATGTCGACCAGGGTCTTGCGGTCCACGTCCCGGATCACCGGCACCACCAGCCCGTCGGGCGTGTCCACCGCAATGCCGATGTGATAGTAGTTCTTGACGATGAGGTTCTCGTCCGTCGAGTCCAGGGAGGCATTGAAACGCGGGAACTCCTTGAGCGCGGAGACCACCGCCTTCATCAAAAAGGCCAGGAAGGTGATCTTGATGCCCTTGTCCTTGTACTCCGCGGCCAGCTGCTTGCGGAAGGCGTCGAGTTCGGTGATGTCGGCCTGATCGAATTGCGTAACGTGGGGAATCGTCACCCAGTTGCGGTGCAGGTTCTGACCGGTGAGCTTGTTGATCTTGGTCAGCGGCTGGGTTTCGATGGGGCCGAAGGCGCTGAAATCGATTTCCGGCAAAGGCGCCACGCCCAGCCCGCCGCCCGTACCCTGGGCGAGGGCACGCTTGACGAACTGTTGCACGTCCTCGCGCAGGATGCGCTCCTTGGGTCCGCTGCCCTGCACCAGTCCCAGGTCCACGCCCAGCTCGCGGGCGAAACGCCGCACCGCCGGGGAGGCATGCGCCTTGCTGAAACGCGTCTCGTCGAACTGGGCGGTCGGCGACGGCCGCGCCGGTTGAGGCGCCGCCTGCTGGGCCGGTTCAGGTTGTTTGGCCGGTGCAGGTTCGGGGGCAAGCGCCGGTGCGGCAGCCGGTTCCGACTTGGCCGCCTCGGGCTGCGGCACCGCGGCAGCGCTGTCGTTCGCGGCACCGGCCTCCGTCTCGAGCACCAGGATGGTCGAGCCGGTCGACACATGGTCGCCAACTTTGACCTTGATTTCCTTGACGAGACCCGTGTCGGAGGACGGGATCTCCATACTGGCCTTGTCGGACTCCAGGGTGATCAGGGAATCCTCAGCCTGTACCGAGTCGCCGGGCTTGACGAGGACCTCGATGATCTCGACATCCTTGAAGTCGCCGATATCCGGCACGGTGATTTCTTTGGTCGCCATAGTCATCTGCCTTTATGCGTACAGCGGGTTCCGCTTTTCGGGATCGATGCCGTACTTGCGGATCGCCTCCTGTACCTTGGAGGCCGGAACGTCGCCCTGATCGGCCAGCGCCTTGAGGGCGGCGACGGCCACGTAATAACGATCCACCTCGAAGTGGCGGCGCAACTGCTTGCGGGTGTCGGAGCGACCGAAACCGTCGGTGCCCAGCACCAGGTAGCTGCCCGGCACCCAGGCGCGGATCTGGTCGGCGTACTGCTTGATGTAATCGGTCGCCGCAATGAACGGTCCGTTGTGCCCGTCCAGAGTCTGCGTGACGTAGGGCACACGCTGCTCAGCTTCCGGGTGCAGCATGTTCCAGCGGTCGCAGTCGCGCGCTTCGCGCGCCAGCTCGTTGAAGCTGGTGGCCGACCAGATATCCGCGTCCACACCGAAATCTTCGGACAGCAGATCCGCCGCGGCGATCACCTCGCGCAGGATGGTGCCGGAGCCCATGAGCTGGACTTTCTTTTTCTTCTTGCCACCGGCGCGGAACTTGTACAGGCCCTTGACGATGCCCTCTTCCACGCCCTTCGGCATGGCCGGTTGATGGTAGTTCTCGTTCATCACCGTGATGTAATAGAAGACGTTCTGCTGCTCGCCGTACATGCGGCGCAGACCGTCATGCACGATCACCGCGAATTCGTAGGCGAAGGTCGGATCGTAGGTGACGCAGTTCGGGATCAGCCCCGCCTGCACCAGGCTGTGGCCGTCCTGGTGCTGCAGGCCTTCGCCGGCCAGCGTGGTACGCCCGGCGGTGCCGCCCAGCAGGAAGCCACGCGCCTGCATGTCACCGGCCGCCCAGGCCAGGTCGCCGACGCGCTGGAAGCCGAACATCGAGTAATAGATGTAGAACGGCACCATATTCACGCCCTGACTGCTGTAGGCGGTGGCTGCCGCAATCCAGGAACTGAACGAGCCGGCCTCGTTGATGCCTTCTTCAATGATCTGGCCGCTCTTGTCTTCCTTGTAGAACATGACCTCATCGGCATCCTGCGGCGTATACAGCTGCCCGACGGACGAATAGATGCCCAACTGGCGGAACATGCCCTCCATGCCGAAGGTGCGCGCCTCATCCGGCACGATCGGCACCACGTACTTGCCGATCTTCTTGTCGCGGATCAGCAGCGTGAGCATGCGGACATAGGCCATGGTGGTGGACATCTCACGGTCACCGCTCGATTCGAGCAACGGCTGGAACAGCGAGAGGTCCGGAATCTCCAGCGGTGCGGCGAGATGCTGGCGCACGGGGACATACCCGCCGAGCGTCTTGCGGCACTCGCGCACGTACTGCATCTCCTCGCTGTCCTCGTCCGGCCGGTAGTACTTGCAGGCCTTGGCATCCTCATCGCTGAGCGGGATGTTGAACCGGTCGCGGAAGGCGAGCAGCGCATCGTCGTCCAGCTTTTTCTGCTGGTGGGCGCGCATCTGTCCCTGTCCGGAGCTGCCCATGCCGTAACCCTTGACGGTATGCGCCAGAATCACGGTCGGCTGGCCGGTGTGGTTCGCGGCGGCATGGTAGGCCGCATAAACCTTGTGCGGATCGTGGCCGCCGCGGTTCAGGCGCCAGATATCGTCGTCGGACATCTTGGCCACCATGGCCTTCAGCTCGGGATACTTGCCGAAGAAGTGCTCACGCACGTAGGCCCCGTCCTTGGCCTTGTAGTTCTGGTAATCGCCGTCCACCGCCTCCATCATGCGCTGGCGCAGCAGGCCATCCTTGTCCATGGTGAGCAGCGGATCCCAATAGCTGCCCCACAGCACCTTGATGACGTTCCAGCCCACGCCACGGAAGATCGCCTCCAGTTCCTGGATGATCTTGCCGTTGCCGCGCACCGGGCCGTCCAGGCGCTGCAGATTGCAGTTCACGACCCAGACCAGGTTGTCGAGCTTTTCGCGCGCCGCCAGCGAGATGGCGCCCAGGGTCTCGGGCTCGTCCACCTCGCCGTCGCCGACGAAGCACCAGACCTTGCGATTGCGGGTGTCGGCCAGGCCACGGTCCTGCATGTACTTCATGAAGCGAGCCTGATAAATCGACATGATGGGGCCCAGCCCCATGCTCACGGTGGGGAACTGCCAGAAATCCGGCATCAGCCAGGGATGCGGATAAGAAGGAATCCCCTCACCGTCGACCTCCTGGCGGAAGTTATCCAACTGTTCGTCGGTGAGGCGGCCTTCGAGATAGGCGCGGGCATAAATGCCCGGTGCGGAATGTCCCTGGAAATAAACCAGATCACCGCCGTGCTCATGGCTCGGGGCATTCCAGAAATGATTGAATCCGACGTCGTACAGGGTGGCCGCGGAGGCGAAGGTGGCGATATGGCCGCCCAGTTCGGAACTCTTGCGATTCGCCTTCACCACCATGGCGAGCGCGTTCCAACGCACATAGGAACGGATACGTCCTTCCAGGGAATGATCGCCCGGGCTGGTCGCCTCCAGGTGCGGCGGGATGGTATTGACGTAAGCGGTGTTGGCGGAATACGGCAGGTTCGCACCGGAGCGGCGCGCCTGATCGATCAGCTGCTCAAGCAGAAAATGTGCGCGCTCGACGCCCTCCTGCTCGACCACCGCCTCCAAAGAATCGAGCCATTCCTGTGTCTCGACGGCGTCCTGATCCTGTATCTGTACCTGCGTATTCATTCTTCCACCTCTTGTATCAGAGATCGTTTCGGCCCCGCACGGGGGGCCCGAAAGGCGCGCTATGATCTGTGTTTTGACCATGCAGGTCAAGAAATCGGCAGGTTGCGACCCGACGCAACGCCCTAAAAAGCTATATTCAATTCAATTACATAGCCTGACATCCACCTGTCGAGCAGGCCCTTGTTCAATGCATCGGGCAGGCGTTTGTTCATTGCCGCCATGATGTACCATGAACAAGCTTACCTCGACACACAGATTTCGTTCATTCCGACGATCATCCCACACCACACTATTAATAAGCGACGTGCACGCCAACCCGAAAAATATAAAAGGGCTCGGCAATACTCATAAGCGGGGCCACCTGGACAGCGCCGTCGCTTGCCCCTGCCGCCCACTGCCGGTTGTTTTTGTGTCGAACCTGTAACATTGCACCGACAATCCATATCAAGTATTTGTCATCCATTCCCTATCCCGACAGAGCATTCATGAGCGATCAACATACCTGGATACCCATGGGACAGCGCTTCCGGGGCTTTCTGCCCGTCGTCATCGACGTCGAGACCGGCGGGTTCAACTCGCAGACGGACGCACTACTGGAGGTCGCCGTCGTTCTGCTGGGTGCGAATCCCGAGGGCAACCTGCACATCCGGGAAACCCTGTCACGGCACATCCAACCCTTCGAAGGCGCCAACCTCGAACCCGCCTCGCTGGAGGTGAACGGCATCGATCCTTTTCATCCGCTGCGCATCGCCTACCCTGAAAAGGACGCCCTGGGCGAACTGTTTTCCGCCATCCGCAAGGCCGTAAAAGAAAACGAATGCAAGCGCGCGATACTGGTGGGGCACAACGCACCGTTCGATCTCGGCTTCATCAATGTCGCAGCGGAACGCTGCGGTATCAAGCGCAATCCCTTTCATCCCTTCAGCACCATCGACACGGTCACGCTGGGTGCCCTCGCTTACGGGCAGACGGTGCTTTCCCGCGCGGTGCAGGCCGCCGGCTTTCCCTGGGACAATGATTCCGCCCATTCCGCGGTATATGATGCGGAACGTACGGCGGAACTGTTCTGCCATATCGTCAACATCTGGCATGAACAGATCGGCGTGGTACCGTTCAGCAAGACGCAACCTGCGGACTGACTGGCAACCGCGCACCGTTGATCTAAGATCACAACAACAAATAGATAAGCAACATGGATGCAAAGCCATTGATCGAAGAACTCGCCATCATCATCGTGGACGATATGCAGTTCAGCCGGGCGGTACTGAAGAACTCACTGGAAAGACGCGGCTACGCCGACATCCGCATGGCGGCCAGCGGTGCCGAGGTGCTCGCGCTGCTCAGGCAACGCGGTGCAGACGTGGTGCTGGCTGACTGGGTCATGCCGGAAATGAACGGCCTGGAACTCGCCGACGCGATACGTTCCCTGGACGAGCAGACCAATCGCTACACTTCGATCATCCTGTTCACGGCCAAGGAGGGCGGCGAGGCGCTGGTCGAGGCGTTCCAGCACGGCGTGGACGATTACCTGACCAAACCCGTCCACGAACTCGAACTGGCCGGCCGGGTGCATGCCGCAGGGCGCATTTCGACCCTGCAGAACACCCTGTTGATAACCACCCAGGCGCTGGAGCTGGACAACCGCCATCTGCGTACCTTGAGCATGATGGACGAGCTGACGGGGCTCGGGAACCGCCGCCACCTGGACGAGGAACTGGCCGCCCACCTCAAGCACGTGCATGCCCGCGGCGGCGGGCTGTGCCTGGCCATGCTGGACATTGATCACTTCAAGGCGGTCAACGATACCTATGGACATGAAAGCGGCGATGCACTGCTGCGCAGTGTGGCCACTCGCCTGCGGCGCGCGGTGCGCCCCACCGACAGTCTCGCCCGCATCAGCGGACAGCAGTTCGCCGCCGTCCTGTATTACCCCGAAAGCGGACAGTTTCGCCCTAGCGTCTTCGACCGCATCCTGTCCGATATCGGCAATCGCCCCTTCTATATCGACGATCAGGAAATACACATCACCGCGTCCATTGGCGTGAGCTGCGTCATGAACGGGATCGATGCCGTACTGCCATCACCCGAGGAGCTGTTCGCGCAGACGGAGCATCGTCTGCAGGAAGCCAAACAGCAGGGGCGAAATCGCATCGTCATCGGCTGAGTCCCGTCGGTCGCGCAGGGCCCCGGCTCAGCGCTTGAGCGCCGCGCGCAGTTTTTTCAGCCTGCCGGTGTTCACCACATCGTCGCTTTCCAGCCAGCCGCGCCGTGCCTGATCGATGCCGAAACGCAGATTGGCGAACTGATCCACGCTGTGCGCATCGGAGTTGATCGCCACCCGCACCCCTTCATCGCGCGCCACGCGGCAATATACGTCGGTGAGATCCAGCCGGTCCGGGCTCGCGTTCAACTCCATCACCACACCGACCTTGCGCGCGTGACGCAGAATGCGTGGTATATCCAGGTCCATCGGCTCCCGTTCGCCGATCAACCGGCCGCTCGGGTGAGCCAGGATATGCACCCGGGGATTATCCAGCGCCCGTAGAATCCGCCGCGTCTGTTTGGCCCGCGGCAGGTTGAAGTTGCTGTGCACCGCGGCGATCACCACATCCAGACGCGCCAGCAGATCGTCGGGCAGATCCAGCCCGCCGTCATCGAGGATGTCCACCTCAGCCCCCTTGAGCAGGGTAATACCCTTCAGCTTTTCATTCAGGGCGTCGATCTCCTCCATCTGTTTCAGCAGCCGGGTGCTGTCCAGCCCGTGCGCCACCCGCAGGTGCTGGGTGTGATCGGTGATCGCCAGGTACTCGAGTCCCGCCGCATGCGCCGCCTCGGCCATCTCGCGGATGCTGTTGTGGCCGTCGCTGGCACGCGTATGGCAATGCAGATCGCCGCGCAGGTCCTCGCGTTGCACCAGCTTCGGCAAGGCCTTCTGGCGTGCCGCTTCGATCTCGCCGTTGTTCTCACGCAGCTCGGGCGGAATCCAGGGCAGATCGACACTGGCGTAGACCTCTTTCTCGGTACGCCCGGCGATGCGCCGCTTGCCGCGGAACACCCCGTATTCGTTGATCTTCAATCCCTCCCGCTGCCCCAGCCGGCGCACTGCGATGTTGTGCGCCTTGGAACCGGTGAAGTAATGCAGGGCCGCGCCGAAGGCCGCCGCCTCGACCACCCGCAGGTCCACCTGGATGCCCGATTTCAGATACACGGTGGAGCGGGTCTCCCCGTGGGAAACGGCCTCGCGGATCTCGTCATATTCAAGGAAATGCGCCATGACGGCCGCCCCGTCCCTGGCGGTGACGAGAATGTCGAGATCGCCCACCGTCTCGCGTGCGCGGCGATAACTGCCCGCCACGGCGACCGACTCCACCCCCGGGCCACGCTTCAGCCAGGCGACCAGCCCATCAGCATACTGCTCGGCGATGGCACGCTTGAAGCGCCGGGTCTCGCTGGTATGGGCCTCCAGCGCCTGCAGAATGCGCTGCTCGGTCTTGGCCCCGAATCCCGACAGCGCCCGCACCGCACCGGTCCGGCAGGCCCGGGCAAGCTGCTCGCGGCTGTGGATATCGAGTTCGTGATACAAGGCGCGGACGCGCTTCGGCCCCAGCCCCGGGATGTCGAGCAGTTCGGTCACCGCCTCGGGCACCCGCTTGTGCAGGCGTTTCAGGGCGGCGCATTCCCCGGTGGTGACGATCTCCTCGATCTTGGCCGCCAGATCCTTGCCGATGCCCGGCAGGCGGGTCAGGTCCTCGTCGGCCGCCACCAGGGAGCCGAGATCGCGCCCGTATTCGCGCACGTTGAGCGCCGCATTGCGGTAGGCGCGGATCCGGAAAGGGTTTTCACCTTCGATTTCCAGAATATCGGCGATCTCGTCGAATATCCGGGCGATATCGGCATTGTGCACCGGCATGCTGCGTTTCCCCCTTGCCCGGCTCAGCCCTTGATACAGATCAGGGGTTCGAGGCGGGCGACGCGACGCGCCAGGCCAGCCCGGTCGGCGCTCTCGACCACCCCGCCCACATCCTTGTACGCGCCCGGCGCCTCTTCCGCGATGCCGCGGTCGGAGGGGCTGCGCACCAGAATGCCCCGCTGCGCCAGCTCATCGCGCAAGGCGCGTCCCCGCCATTGCCGCGTCGCCTGATGCCGGCTCATGGCGCGCCCGGCCCCGTGGCAGGCCGAACTGAAGGCGCGTTGCTCGCTTTCGCGCGTACCCACCAGAATGTAGGAGGCCGTACCCATGGTGCCGCCGATCAGCACCGGCTGGCCGATTGCGGTAAAGGCCGGCGGCAGATCCGGATGCCCGGGACCCAGCGCCCGCGTCGCCCCCTTGCGATGCACGTATACCGCCCGCTGCGCGCCGTCGATCTCGTGCGTTTCCAGCTTGCAGGTGTTGTGCGACACGTCGTAAAGCAACGGCATGTCGACATCGGGAAACAGCCGGGCAAAGGCCTGGCGCGTCAAATGGGTGATGATCTGGCGGTTGGCGAGGGCGCAGTTGATGCCCGCGCGCATGGCGCCGATATAGCGCTGGCCGACCGGCGAATCGATCGGGGCGCAGGCGAGCTCGCGATCCGGCAGGCTGATACCGTACTGGCCCGCTGTCTTCGCCATCCGGGTCAGGAACTCCGTGCCGATCTGATGGCCGAGCCCGCGCGAACCACAGTGAATGCTGACCTTGATCTGGCCGGGCCGCAGACCGAAGGCCGCCGCCGTCTCTGCGTCGTACACCTCGGTCACCTTCTGTACCTCGAGATAATGATTGCCCGAACCCAGGGTGCCCATTTCATCGCGCTGGCGACGCTTGGCGTGATCGGACACCGCGTCCGGGTCAGCACCGGCCATGCAGCCCTGTTCCTCGATGCGCTGCAGGTCTTCCTCGCAACCCCAGCCTCGACCCACCGCCCAGCGGGCGCCGCCGGCCAGCATGTCGTGCATTTCGGTGCTGTTCAGGCGGATCGCCCCGGTGCTGCCCACCCCGGCCGGAATGGACCAGAACAGCTGCTCGGCAAGCTCCTCCTGCACGGCCAGCACGTCCGCTTCCATAAGTCCGGTGTGCAGGGTGCGCACCCCGCAGGAGATGTCGAAGCCGACCCCGCCGGCGGAAATCACCCCGCCTTCGGCGGCGTCGAAGGCGGCCACACCGCCGATCGGAAATCCGTACCCCCAGTGCGCATCCGGCATGGCGTAGGCCGCCGACACGATGCCCGGCAACGCCGCCACGTTGGCCAGTTGCTCGCCCACCTTGTCGTCCATGTCGCGCAACAGGGACTCGCTGGCATAGATCACGCCGGGCACCCGCATCGCCCCCTGGGCCGGCAGGCGCCAGGCGAAATCGGTCATGCGTTCGAAGCGTTGAACATCCATGATCACCCCCTTCCCGACTCTAGACGTCGACGATGCACTGCGCCAGCCAGCCGCCCTCCGGCAGGGAATGGACGGCGAGTTCGGTCAGCGTGGCGCCCTTGACCTCCACCACCGGCCGGTGGCGCTCACGATCGACCGTCTCGCCACACAGCGTGGCGCGCAGCACGCCGGCCTCGATCTGGACATCGAAACGGCTGAACAGCATGCGGCGCGTCGCCATCTCGAAGACCAGCGCGTTCAGCCAGGCGACGAACAGGTATTCGAGGTCCTCGTCCTCGCACCGCACCGCGACCTGCTCGACGGGACGCACCGCCTCCAGCTCCGTCACGATGGCGGTCAGCGCCAGCGCGGCCTGGGCAAAGGCCTCGGCCGGCGTATCGCCGTAGCCCCGCACGCCGATGTCGGCCAGATGTTCGAAATGTTCCCAATGCGCCTGCATGAGCCGGTTGTGCCGCTTTTTGTTCAGTGTAGCGCCACACGGCCGGGGCTGTCCGCAGGCACAAAAAAGCCCCCATACGGGGGCCAAGGGGTAAGTTAAGTCTGTGGGGCCGGCCTCAGGCCTGATCTTCCTTCTTGGCGGCGGCTTCCTGAACCAGGGGCTGCAGTTCGCCCTTTTCGAACATCTCGACGGTGATGTCGCAGCCACCGATCAGTTCGCCGTTGATATAAATCTGCGGGAAGGTTGGCCAGTCGGCGAAGCGCGGCAGGTTCTCGAAAATCTCCGGATCGGCCAGCACGTTCACGTAGGCGAACTCGGCGCCGCTGCGCTTGAGGGCCTCGGCCGCACGCGCGGAAAAACCGCACATGGGGAACTGCGGCGTACCTTTCATATAAATAATCACCGGATTTTCAGTGACCTGTTGCTTGATGCGATCCAGGACGTCCATGGCTACCTCTTCAAAACAAAGTTGATCATTTCAGTAAAGTTTAACCCGTCACACCCCATAGAGAACAGGGGCTGCCATTAGGGTTATGCATCCACCACCCGCTGCAGCCACAGCTCGAGCAGCGCCAGATGCCACAACTTGCTGCCCTGGATACGGGTGAAGTGCTGTTCGGGTTCAGCGAGCAACTGCTCGACATAAGCCCGCTGATACAACCCGCGCTCGCGGCAGGCCTGCGAGTCAAGGATATCGCGCATGAACTCGAGGAAGTCGCCGCGCACGTATTTCAGCGCGGGCATGGGGAAATATCCCTTGGGACGATCGATCACCGCATCGGGCACCAGCCCGCGCGCAATCTGTTTGAGCAGGTACTTGCCGTGGTCCTGCAGTTTGAGATCGGGCGGCATGGACGCCGCCAGCTCGACCAGATCGTGATCCAGGAAGGGCACGCGTGCTTCCAGGCCCCAGGCCATGGTCATGTTGTCCACCCGCTTGACCGGATCGTCCACGATGAGCATGGAGACATCCATGCGCAGCACCGCATCGATGAACTCCCCGGCCTGATCCGTATTCAGCCATTCCTCGACCAGCGCCGAGGTGACGTCAGGCGTCTGCCAGGGTTCGGCCAGCATGCGCGCGAACTCGGCGTGGTCGCGGTCGAAATAATGTTTGCGAAACCGGTCCAGCAAGGCGCCGTTTTCGTCCCGCATGCGCGGATACCAGAAATAGCCGCCGAACACTTCGTCCGCACCCTGCCCGGACTGCACCACCTTCACGTGGCGGGAGACCTGCTCCGACAACAGGTAAAAGGCCACCGCGTCCTGCGCCACCATCGGCTCCGCCATCTGCGCCACCGCCTCGGGCAGGCGCGGCAGCACCTCGCTGTTGGCCAGGTGGAACTTGTGATGATCGGTCGCGAAGCGTTCCACCACCTGATCGGAGTATTCGAACTCGCTGCCCTTTTCCTCGGGCTGGTCCTCGAAGCCCACAGTAAAGGTCTTGAGGTCGTGCACGCCCGCCTCGGCCAGCAGCGCGACCAGCAGGCTCGAATCGAGCCCGCCGGAGAGCAGCACGCCCACCGGTACGTCGGCCGCCTCGATGCGCCGGCGCACCGCTTCCTTGAGAGCCTCATGCACCGCCTCGCGCCATTCGCCTTCGCTGCGTGCCTCCACCGGGCGGCGGGCATCCAGGCTCCAGTAAGCATGCACGCTTTGTTTGCCGTCCGGCTCCACCACCATGTAGTGCCCCGGCTGCAGCTTGCGCACACCCTTGAGGACCGTGCGCGGCGCGGGCACCACCGCGTGCAGGGTGAAGTGATGATGCAGCGCCATGGCGTCCAGACCGGTGTCGACGTCGCCGCCCGCGAGCAGGGCCTGGATGTTGGAAGCGAAGCGCAGCTGCTTGCGCGTATGCGCGTAGTACAGCGGCTTGATGCCCATTCGGTCGCGCGCCAGGAACAGGCGCCGTGAATCCATTTCCCAGATGGCGAAGGCGAACATGCCCTTGAAGCGCTGCAGGCAGTCGGCGCCCCACTGCGCGTAGGCGCGCAGGATCACCTCGGTGTCGCCGGTGGAGAAGAACGTGTGTCCCAGCCCCTGCAGCTCGGCGCGCAGCTCGCGATAGTTGTAGATGGTGCCGTTGAACACGATCGCCAGACCGAGCCCCGTATCCACCATCGGCTGATGCGCCTTGCGCGACAAATCGATGATGGACAGGCGGCGATGCCCGAACGCCAGCGCACCGTCCGACCAGGCACCCTCGCTGTCCGGACCGCGCCGTTCCAGGCGCGAAAGCATGTTGCGCACCCGGCCCAGTTCGGCCGGCCGCGCATCCAGTCTCAATTCACCGCAAATGCCGCACATTCATCTACCCGTCGAAAAAGTTTTGTATCCTAGCACTCTGTCTGGGGCTTATTGCATTACCCTGACCGCCTGACTATCTTAGTCAGCCTTTCCCCAGCCGAATTCAATCAACCCTTAACCCGACAAGGAGAAGAATCATGGCGCATGAACTTCCCTCACTGCCCTATGACAAGAACGCACTGGAACCCCACATCTCCGCCGAGACCCTGGAGTTTCATCACGACAAGCATCACGCCACCTACGTGACCAACCTGAACAAACTGGTGCCCGGTACCGAATTCGAGAATGCCAGCCTGGAAGACATCATCAAGAAGGCGCCCGCCGGCGGTATCTTCAACAACGGCGCGCAGGTCTGGAATCATACCTTCTACTTCAACTGCATGGGCCCCAACGGCGGCGGCGCCCCCGGCGGCGACCTGGCGGCGGCCATCGACAAGGCCTTCGGCAGCTTCGACGCCTTCAAGGAAAAGTTCGCCCAGTCCGGCGCGACCAATTTCGGTTCCGGCTGGACCTGGCTGGTGAAAAACGCCAGCGGCGACGTGGAAATCGTCAACACCAGCAATGCGGCCAACCCCCTGCGTGACGGCCTGACCCCGCTGCTGACCGCCGATGTATGGGAACACGCCTACTACATCGACTACCGCAACGCCCGTCCCAAATACCTCGAAGCCTTCTGGAACGTGGTGAACTGGGATTTCGTAGCCCAGAACTTCGGCTGAACGTCCCGGACGAGTCCCCGCTTCGGCGGGGACTTAAGTCCCTGGGCCCGGTAGGTGCATTTCGGGCCTGAAATCGTATAATTTCGCGTTTCCGGCAGCCTGCGGCTGCCGTTTTTCTTTCAATCGGATCAAAAAAATGAGCGACGCGCTGATGCCAACCTACAATCGCCTGCCCATAGAATTCGTGCGCGGACAGGGTGTGCACCTGTGGGACAGCGAGGGACGCGAATACCTCGACGCCCTGTCGGGCATCGCCGTCTGCGGCCTCGGCCATGCGCACCCCGCCGTCGCCGAGGCGCTGTGTGAACAGGCGCAAACCCTGATCCACACCAGCAACGTCTACCGCATTCCGCATCAGGAACAGCTCGGCCAGCGGCTGTGTGCCCTGGCCGACATGGACCGGGTGTTCTTTTCCAATTCCGGCGCCGAAGCCAACGAGGCGGCGATCAAACTGGCCCGCCGCTACGGCCGCCAGCGCGGCATCGAAACACCGCGCATCGTCGTCATGGAAACCAGCTTCCACGGACGCACCCTGGCCACCCTGACCGCAACCGGCAATCCCAAGGTGCAGGCCGGCTTCGAACCGCTGGTCGAAGGCTTCGTGCGCGTGCCCTACGACGACCTCTCCGCCGTCGAACAACTGGCGGGCGACGGTGATATCGTCGCCATCCTGGTCGAACCGGTACAGGGCGAGGGCGGTATCAACATACCCGCCCCCGATTACCTCAACGGGCTGCGCGCCCTGTGCGACCGTACCGGCTGGCTGCTGATGCTGGACGAGATCCAGACCGGCATGGGGCGCAGCGGACGCTGGTTCGCGCACCAGCACAACGGCATCCGTCCCGACGTCATGACCCTGGCCAAGGCGCTGGGCAACGGCGTGCCGATCGGCGCCTGCCTCGCCCGCGGTCCCGCCGCCGAGGTATTGGGGCCTGGCACCCATGGTTCCACCTACGGCGGTAATCCGCTGGTCTGCCGTACCGGCCTGGCGGTGATCGACACCCTGGAAACGCAGAACCTGCCGGCCCGCGCCGCCGAACTGGGCGAGCGCATGCAGTCTACATTCCGTGACCGGCTCGCCGGCGTGAACGGCGTCAAGGCAATTCGCGGACTGGGCCTGCTGCTCGGCATCGAGCTCGACCGTCCCTGCGGCGTGCTCGTCGGCCGCGCCCTCGAAAAGGGCCTGCTGATCAACGTGACCGCGGAGTGTGTCGTCCGTCTACTGCCGCCGTTGATCATCACCAATGACGAAGCCGACCAGATTGTGAATGGCGTGAGCGACCTGGTCATCGAACTGCTTGCCGAGGAGACCGCCGCATGAATCCCCGTCATCTCCTGACGCTGCGTGATCTGTCCACTGAGGAATTGCGTCAGCTGGTCAGTCGCGCCTCGGAGCTCAAACAACTGCAGCGCGACGGCACCGCGCACGAACCGCTCAAGGGCAAAACCCTGGCGATGGTGTTCGAGAAATCCTCCACCCGCACCCGCGTCTCGTTCGAGGTCGGCATGGCGCAGCTGGGCGGACATGCCCTGTTCCTCTCCCCGCGCGACACCCAGCTGGGGCGCGGCGAGCCGATCGAGGACACGGCCCGCGTGCTGTCACGCATGGTCGACGTGATCATGATCCGCACCTATGAGCACGACAAACTGGTGCGCTTTGCGGAGAATTCCAGCGTGCCCGTGATCAACGGTCTGACCGACCTGTTTCACCCCTGTCAGCTGCTCGCCGACCTGCAGACCTATGCCGAACACCGCGGCGACATCGCCGGGCGCCGGGTCACCTGGGTCGGTGACGGCAACAACATGTGCCACTCCTGGATGAATGCCGCCCAGATGCTCGATTTCGAGCTGCGCATCGCCTGCCCGCGCGGCTATGAGCCCGACCCCGACATCCTCAAGGCCACGGCATCGAACGCCCGTCTGCACCCCGACCCGCTGGATGCCGCCCAGGATTCCGACCTGATCGTCACCGACGTGTGGGCCAGCATGGGCCAGGAGGAGGAGCAGGCGGCACGCCGCCGGGCCTTCGCCGACTACCAGGTCAACTGGGAGCTGATGCGCCAGGCGCGCAACGACGCCGTATTCATGCATTGTCTGCCCGCGCACCGCGAGGAAGAGGTCACCACGGAGGTGCTCGAGGGTCCGCACAGCGTGGTATGGGACGAAGCGGAAAACCGCCTGCACGCCCAGAAGGCCCTGCTGGAGTTCCTGCTTGCCCGCGGCTGAGGCCATGCGCTATCTGTTAACCGTACTGGCAACCGGTTTATTGCTCA